>JANXOQ010000008.1 GCA_025357775.1 Ferruginibacter sp.
CAAACGACGATAAAAATTTATTGGCTTGGAGAGCCGCTACTGGAGAAACAGCTTTTGAAAAAACACCTGCTGGTGACATGAAAATAGCAGAGCAAGAATTTTTTGACAATGCTTTGTTGTTTGTGGCAATGATAAAATCTGGAGTGGAACTTGCTTTTGAAACAATGGTAGAAGCAGGCATCAAAGAAGAATCTGCTTATTACGAATCGTTACATGAAACACCATTGATAGCAAATACCATTGCCCGAAAAAAATTATTTGAAATGAACAGGGTTATTTCAGATACGGCGGAATATGGTTGTTATTTATTTGACCATGCTTGCAAGCCATTGTTGGCAGATTTCATGAAAAAAATAGATACGGATGTTATCGGAAAAAATTTTAATGAAGGGAAAGATGCTGGCGTGGATAATAAAATAATAATACAAATAAATCATGCTTTGAGAAACCATCCTGTAGAAATTGTAGGCGCTAAATTAAGACAAGCAATGACGAATATGAAAACGATAAGTACAACCACATAAATGAATATAACGTCAGAAATATTATTAGATTTTACAGCAGCAGCGCAACGACTTAAAAAAGTTGTAAATAAAACACCACTGCAACTCAATGTAAATCTTTCTAAGAAGTACCAATGCAATGTGTATTTGAAAAGAGAAGATTTGCAAGTGGTGCGTTCGTATAAACTACGTGGTGCATATAATATGATGAGTAGTTTATCGCCAGAGCAATTGCAGCGTGGTGTTGTATGTGCAAGTGCAGGTAACCATGCGCAAGGTTTTGCTTACAGTTGTAAAAAACTAGGCACAAAGGGTGTTGTGTTTATGCCAGTAATTTCTCCTAACCAAAAAATATCACAAACAAAAATGTTTGGAGAAGAATTTATAGAGGTAAAATTAATTGGCGATACGTTTGATGATTGTGCCATTGCTGCAAAAAAATATACAGAAGAAAACGGAATGACTTTTATTCCACCATTCGATGATTATAAAATTATAGAAGGGCAAGCCACTGTTGGAGTGGAAATATTTGAACAATTTAATAAGCAACAAGAAAAACAAAACAAAGAAAACAACGAAAACAAAGAAAAAAGCGAAGTCACATCGCTCCAATCTCTTGCACCAATCTCTCAGGTTTCCTCCCCCTTCGGGGGAGATAGAGGGGGCTTCTTTGAGGGAGATAGAGGGGGCTTTGGCTTTACTCTTGATTATATTTTTATGGCAGTCGGCGGTGGCGGCCTTAGCGCTGGCGTAGGTTCATATTTTAAAACATTTTCTCCGCAAACAAAAATAATAGGTGTAGAGCCAAAAGGTGCACCAAGTATGTATGCGGCATTAAAAGCTGGTGAGCCTATAACAGTAGAAAATATAGAACGCTTTGTAGATGGTGCTGCTGTAAAACGGGTGGGCGACATAACTTTTTCCATTTGTAAAAATGTATTGGATGATATGTTGTTGGTGGACGAAGGGAAAGTATGTACTACCATATTACAATTGTATAATGAAGATGCTATTGTAGCAGAACCTGCAGGTGTTTTAAGCATTGCCGCCTTAGATGAATATGCCGAAAAGATAAAAGGAAAAAATATTGTGTGTGTTATTGGTGGCGGTAATAATGATATAGATCGCATGCAGGAAATTAAAGAACGCAGTTTGCAATACGAAGGCCTGAAACATTATTTCCTTATTCGATTTGCTCAACGACCTGGTGCGTTAAAAGAATTTGTAAACCATGTATTGGGAGTTAACGATGACATTACTCGGTTTGAATATATGCAAAAACATAATAAAGAAACTGGCCCTGCATTGGTGGGGATAGAATTAAAAACAAAAAGTGATTATGAGGTATTGTTGAAAAATTTAAACAACTATCATATTAATTATACAGAATTGAAGAGTGGTGATAATGCTTTTGGTTATTTGGTTTAGGTCATTCATAACTTTTTTAGGGGGTGGCCAAGCGAAAGGAGTTTGATTGAAAACATTATCAATAATAAATATTAATAAGTTTTAAAAAAAGAAGTTTCTTCCTGTAAAAAATTTAAAACTCTTGCAATTATATAAAATTTCGTAGTAAATTTTATATGCTTATTTGTAGTTTTCGTTTCATTTGTAATTATCTCTTTTCTCGGTAAAAGATGATAAAATCAATATGTTTTTCACCCTTTTTCCTTACTTTTGTTCTTCAAAAAAAGGCTTATACCTAAAAAATAATAGCATGAGTGGTGCATTAAAAGAAGTAAGGATTCGAATAAAAAGTGTTCAAAGTACCCAACAAATTACCAAAGCCATGAAAATGGTAAGTGCTGCAAAGCTTCGTCGTGCACAAGATGCTATTACACAAATGCGCCCATATGCACAAAAATTGCAAGAAATGCTTAGCAATATTGTAAGTAGTAGCGAAGGTGAATTAGGTATGTCTTTGGCCACAGAAAGAGCGGTTGAAAAAGTAATGGTAATAGTTGTAACGAGTGACCGTGGTCTTTGTGGTGGTTATAACAGTAATCTGATAAAACTAGCAAAAAGTTTGTTGATAAACAAATATGCTGCACAACATTCAAAAGGAAATGTTACTTTTTTACCAATTGGCAAAAAAGGGTATGAGCATTTTAGTAAAAATGGTTTTAAAGTAATAGATAAATATTGGGATATTTTTACTGGTCTTAGTTTTGAAAAAGTGCAAGCAGCTGCAAAATATTCTATGAATGCATTTGCAAATGGAGAGGTAGATAAAGTAGAATTAATTTTTAGTGAGTTTAAAAATGCTGCTTCTCAAGAATATATTGCAGAACAATTTCTACCCGTACAAAAAGCTACTGTAACTGCATCAAATAAAAAATCTGATTTTATTTTTGAACCAAGCAAAGAAATATTAGTGGCTGAACTAATGCCAAAAATATTGAACACACAATTGTACAAAGCTGTATTAGACGGCAATGCAAGTGAGCATGGTGCACGTATGACGGCAATGGATAAAGCAAGTGATAATGCAAATGAATTATTAAAATCATTAAAAATAAGTTACAACCGTGCAAGACAAGCGGCTATTACTACAGAGCTTAGTGAGATTGTGAGTGGGGCTGCTGCGTTAAATGGTTAATTAGCCAATTAGCTGATATGCTAATTTGCTAATGTTTTCAGTTCGGAATTTTTTTAGCAACAGTAAAATTTTATTTTTAAATATTTAATTGTATAATTTTTCAAATTCGTAATACTCTTTAAATTATTAGAGACCCCATTAGCAAATTATCGAATTGGCTAAATAGCAAATTATCAGATGGAAATATCTCAAATTATACCACACATTGAAGCGCTTATTTTTGCAAGTGATAAGTCTTTATCGGCTACAGAAATAACAGAACTTATAAATACTGCCCTTGGTTTTATAGAAGACCGTGCAGATATTGAACAGGTGCTAGCAGCTATTGAGGGTATTAAAGAAAAATATGACAGTGAATTTTATGCATTTGAATTAAAGCAAAGTGGTGGTGGATGGCAATTTTTGACCAAGCCAGCATATCATAAAACAATAGCATTAATAAACGGAGATAAATTTATAAAAAGATTATCTACAGCATCGCTTGAAACCCTCAGTATTATTGCATATAAGCAGCCCATTACTAAAAGTGAAATAGAAAGTATACGTGGTGTAAACTGTGATTATGCTGTACAAAAATTATTAGAAAAAGATTTAGTAATCATCAGTGGCAGAAATGAAGATGCTGTGGGTAAGCCGTTAATTTATTCTACTTCTAAGTCGTTTATGGATTATTTTGGTATAAACAGTGCAGATGAATTACCAAAAATAGATGAGGTAATAATGGAAGAAATGGTAAGAGCTACACAAATAGGTGAACTAACACAAAATGTAGGTATACATAAACGTGATGTAGTTGGTGAAGCTGATGATATACACATTGTAATAGAAGAGGTACCTAACCATTTACATGAGGAAGAAAATGAAGAAAAAGTAATTGTAGAAGGAGAAAACGAATAAAAAGTCCCTTAAATGCCCTAATGAAGATTTTGAATTTTCATAATTCGGAAAATTTTTCTAAATAATATGATGATTCTGTAAAATTTTCTTTTAGTATTTTTCTTATTTGTATATTTATTAAAATACTTTAATAATCTTATTATAAACTCTAAAAATAACTGGCTCCAAAAGTTACTCATGGGAGATTTTGGGTTGGGTTAATTCTAAAATGAATCATCTTTCTAACGATCACCTTTCAAACCTTGCAAGCCAGTACGGTACGCCATTGTACGTTTATAATGCCGAAAGTATAAAGATGCAATATGAAAAATTAACTTATGCTTTTAGAAACAGCAATGCAAAGTTTTTTTATGCTTGTAAATCGCTTACAAATGTAAATGTGCTGCGTTATGTCCGTTCGCTTGGTGGTTCTCTTGATTGTGTGAGTGTGAACGAAGTAAAACTCGGATTGATAGCAGGTTTTACTAAAGAGGAAATATTGTACACCCCAAACTGTGTGGACTTTGAAGAAATATTAGAAGTAAAAGAATTGGGTGTAAATATTAATCTTGATAATATTTCTATTCTGGAGCAGTTTGGAAATAAATTTGGAAACAGTTATCCTATTTGTATTCGCTTAAACCCACACATATTAGCAGGAGGAAATTATAAAATTTCTACTGGGCATATTGATAGCAAATTTGGAATATCTATACACCAAATGCGCCATATAGAACGAATTGTAAAAACCACTAACTTACGTGTAGAAGGCATACACATGCATACAGGCAGTGAAATAAAAGACATCAATGTTTTTTTAGAAGGATTAGAAGTAATGTTTTCGATGGCTACTCATTTTCCTGATTTAAAATATATAGATTTGGGTAGTGGCTTTAAAGTGCCTTACCAACCTGGGGATAAAGAAACAGATATAAATTTATTAGGCGAAAAAGTTGCTGAAGCCTTTGCACAATATGAAACTGAAACAGGAAAAAAATTGCAAGTATGGTTTGAGCCAGGCAAATTTTTAGTGAGCCAAAGTGGTTACTTAGTTGTAAAAGCAAACGTAATCAAACAAACTACCTCTGCCGTTTTTATTGGCGTAGATAGTGGTTTCAACCATCTCATACGCCCAATGATGTACGACTCGTATCACCATATAGAAAATATAAGTAACCATGAAGGCACGCCACGTATATACAATGTAGTAGGCAATATTTGTGAGACAGATACTTTTGCATGGGACAGAACTTTACCCGAAGTAAAGGAAGGTGATTTTCTTGCTTTTTACAACGCAGGTGCGTATGGTTTTGAAATGTCATCGAACTTTAACAGCCGCTTGCGCCCAGCAGAAATAATGATAGAAAATGGTGAAGCAAGGGTAATAAGAAAGAGAGATGTGTTTGAAGATTTGTTGAGAGGGCAGGTGATGTAGAGATTTTGAAATAAGCAAACCTGATATACATATTTTCAAATAAAACTTTTTTTTCGATTGTTAACATTAGTCGAAAAACAGATATATAAGTTTAAGATTCGGCTTAACAATTGTTTGATGAATTGTTTTTTACACATCTAAAGAATAAACAAATGCTTTAAACACAAACTGCCGATGATAATACAAAAAAAATCTATGCTAGATCGATGGGAGAGTATAGTCTTGAAATTGTTCATTTTAAAACAGCACAATCTCAATAATATTTTATTGTTGGCATATTGTGGGATAATTTTAAAATAATATGAGATTTTTAGCTAAGATTTTAATTCACCCTCACCTCAAATATTTTAGGCCAACGCTTACCAGTTATAAAAAATGTTTTAGATTCTTTGTTGTAAGCAATACCATTTAAAGTTTTTTCTCCATCTGTGCCAATAATATCTTTTGTATCAAATAAATTATCAAAATTCATTTTGCCAACTATTTCACCTGTTGCTGGGTTTATTTTTATAATATCATTTGTATGCCAGTGGTTGCCCCACACAAACCCATCTACATACTCCAATTCGTTTATTTCACTTACAGCACCAGTAACATCATGTATTTCTAAAGCGCTTTTTATTTTAAAAGTTAATGGATCTACGATATACAATTTTGTATCGCCAGTTGTAATAAATAAATCAGTACCATTGTTTGTTAATCCCCAGCCATCTAAAGCCCAAGTAAGTTGTTGTATTGGTTTTGTAATATTGTTTACATCGTATACAAATACCTTATTAGATTTCCAAGTTAGTTGATATAATTTTCCATTGAGAATAGTTATCCCTTCTCCAAAAATTTTATCAGTCCCCATCATATTTTTCTTTTCTGCTATGCCTGTTTTTGCATCCCCAAATCTAAGTACTGAGTTTTTAAAATCACCACCACTTTCATATAATTTTCCATTGAAAAATTCTAACCCTTCTGTAAATGTAGCGGTATCGTGAGGGTATTGCCCAATAATGCTATTTGAAATAATTTTTGTATTTATATTTTTTGTAATAGGCTCTTCAGTTGGTTCTGTGTTTTTTGCATCTATATATACTTTATAAACTGCAGTGGCTATAAAAAGTAATAACACCGCAAGTAAAATTTTATTCCTCATGCTCGTAAAATTGAATTGCAAATGTACATAAGTGAAATTGTAACAAAGTCATAAAAATAGGCACTTTAGTATATTGTCATTTTATATGTTACGTCTCTATTTTTTAAATAATTCATTACAAAATCAAAACAAATTTTATTATTTCCCATAAGTTCTGGAGGAAATACACCCTTTTTGGTAAAGATATTATTGGCAATGATATTGGCGAAAGCGTTGCAGGTATAGCCTGTAGTGCGGCTCATTGAGCTTGTTTGGGTGGCTTTATCAAACTCATCATACAATAAGTATTCTATTGTTTTACCTTCTCCTTTTATTACTATTTTCATAATGGTAAACTCTGGCTCGTCAGCTTTCAATTTCCATTGGTCAAATAAAATGGCTGTTGTTACTTCTAAAGGACTAACCATTATACTTTTTACATTTATTTTTTCCTCATTAAAAAAACCAGCTTGTTTCAAAGATTGAATTAAAGCAATATGCCCAGGATAACGAAGTGTTTTTTCTTTTATATTCGGTATATGTTTCATTGTATATAAAATACTACGCAGTCCATCTGTATTAAAAGACTCCAAAGTGCCAGCATATTCAAAGTTTATTAACTCCGCATCGCTTAGCGCAGGTTTTGTAACTACATGCCCATTCTCTACATACCTTGCTGGGCGTGTGTATTCTTCAATAACATCTATGGGTGAAAAAGGTGCTTTGTATTCAAATGGTTTTACCCTCAGTTTAGGAAGCCCACCCACCATACACTCAAAACTATCTATTTTTATTTGTGCATTATGATAGCCTAAAATTAAATTACTCATGCCAGGAGCTACACCACAATCTATGATGGCGGTTACATTTTTTGACACAGCTAGCTCATGCAGCTGCAAACCATCTTCTGAAAAAAAAGAAATATCTGCAACATTTTTGCCTGCATTTATAACAGCTTCTAAAGCTTTGTAGCCCATAAAACCTGGCACTGCACATACAACCATATCAAAAGAAAATAACATGGCTTCATAGTTTTTATATTGCATTAAATCTACCACTTTGTATTGTACTGTTGCTTTTGAAGCAAGCAATTTCAAATTGCTCTCATTTATATCAAAGCTAGTTACACTATGCTGTGTCGATAAATCTGCGGCAATCGTACGCCCTACCATACCTGCACCTAAAACGGCTATTTTCATAAATATTTTATTTTTTTAAATTTAATAATTGAAGTAGGCATTTACTTACTCCATTTTTAATTGTGTTAAATAAACAGGTTTATGTTTAATCATTCTACAAGTAATATTATGGAAAATACTTTCGAATGATTTTATTCTATTAAACCTGTAACAATACTCATCTAAGTA
>JANXOQ010000019.1 GCA_025357775.1 Ferruginibacter sp.
TAAAATCAAGGTCTTTTACACTTGTTTCCAAATTGCTTATGTTAAAATCAATATTATAAATATAATTGCTCGAATGATTAATAAGCTTTCTATAATTAATTATGTTAGCTTCAATTTTTTCAAAGTTGTTAATATTCTCGGAACTTATCTTATCTTTTATCCAATTCCATTCAGTAATTTCTTTTTTTTCTATTTTTTCTACAATTTGAAAAGTTTTTAAATCTTTGAAGTTTTCATTTAACGTTATTGTCTTGTATTCTTTTTCTAATGCGGTTATTATTATTTTCTTTTTTTGAACATAACTACTTTTTAAAAGATCTAAATCTTTAAATTTAGTCTCAATATTTAAAGTCAAATTGTCTTGTAAAATACTTGCAATTTTGTTTATACTATTTTCTAATGAAAATCTATTTTTATCTGTCTCTAATTGTATTTTAGTAAAAATTAAATCATCAAAAGTAACTGGTATTTTGTCTAGCAATGATTCTAGTGCTTTGTCTGTTTGCGCTGTAACTAGAATTCTTTTTCCTTGTGCTAGTAGTGAACATAAAACATTTACAATTGTATGTGATTTCCCTGTACCTGGCGGTCCTGTTACAACTGTTAGCCTGTTTTTTAAATAATTTTCATATATCTGTTTTTGTTATTTATTATATGGTAAAGGAAAAAATACTGAAAAGTCTTCTTTTGCATTTAGGGAAGGTGCATTTTGTTTATTTTTTTCATATAGCTCGTCTATAAAATAATTGGATTTTGGTAATGAATTAGTATGGCTAATTTCTGGATTTCTCAACAATAGATTAAGTAATTCAGAATTATTTTCATTAGTATTATTATATTCTATTATTGAGTCTGCTAATTTTTCAAAAAACCGTGGTTTTTTCTGTTTTATATTTATTGCAGGGGAGAATGTTACTTTGAAAAAATCTTCTTTATAAAAATCACTATTAGGCTTTAGTACTGAATTTTGAAATTCTGAATTGTCTGATATTTTCTGAACAAACTTTGAAATTAATACCTCAAAGTCATTTTCGTAAATATATTCAAAACCTAAGTCTATAATTTTGGCTTCAAACGTATCAAGTATATTGGTTAATGCTTCTTTTTCAATTGGAGAATTGTTTAAGAAAAAGAAATCTGAATATGGGTTTTCTATTTCAGAGAAACTCAATTTTATTTCATTATTATTTGAAATATAAAGGTTCAAAGGGAAATGAAATAAATGTTGATTAGTTTTTGAAATATTATTATTGCTATTTTTCTTGCAAAACTGTATTAACCCTACGCTTAATACAATTTCTAAGTT
>JANXOQ010000098.1 GCA_025357775.1 Ferruginibacter sp.
TACATAAGGAGATAATGAATCTTGCCCTGCTATAAAATTTCGTTGAAAAGAAAATTGAAAAAATTGTGTGGCTAATAGTGCTATTAAAATAATTATTGCATATGTAGGAATCCATTTTTGAGTAACTGTTTTACTAAGCCATAATGGTGAGTAACCTAGCATGAGCAATAGTTGTAGGTTATCTTTACTTCTACTAATCATAAGCTGTAGGTAAAAAGAAAATAAAAGTATTGAAAGTAATACAACTAAAAAAGCTAATCCACCCAGCCCCGCTACTATTGCTTGTAAGGTAGATTTTATTCGTCCAAACTTTGTTTTATCTTTATTTACATGATAGTTTTTTTGTTGCAGATATGTTTGTAATGCTGCACTATTGGCATCAGTAGTTTTTATATAGACCCTTGCCGCAGGTTGTGTTGGTTGTGTGCTAAACATTTTATTGCCCCACTCTAAAAATTTTTTTGGTACAATCACAGAGTTTATTCTATCGCTTACTGCTACAATATGACCTTTAAATTTTATAGAAGTACCATCGGGTGCAAGGCACTCTAAAATAATATTTACTGCACCAATGCTACTTTCTGAAAGTTGTGGTAGCCCTTGCGCTGGGGCAAATACATTGTACATTTCTAAAAAATCAGCAGAAAAAATGATAGGTACATCTTGCTGCCCTTGCTGCCAAGTAAAGCTTGCTGGCAGGGTATCTATAAAATTATCTTGTATAGACTCTAAGAACAAATCAGTACTAAAAGGAATAATATCTCCAGCACTTGCTTTAGCTCTAAATTGATTACTAATAAGAGGCGCAGCATCTGTAATAAATTTTTGTAGTTTAAACTCTTCTACATCTAACAAAGAAAAACGATTGTCTTTCCCCATATTTTCGTTGGTAATAGTTTTTGTAACAGAAATAAAATCAAACCCATTTTTACGTGGATTTTTTTCTTTAAGTAATTGGCTTATGTTTATATACATTTGAACACAGCAAAGCAATAGCATTACACCAATAGCAAGCCCAGCATAGCTAAAAAAGCGGGCTGTTTTATTGCCAACATTTAAAAATGGAGCAATGGTTTTAAAAGAAATTGTATTTTGCATACTTTATAAATGTAAAGTTCTATCGGCTTTAAAAAATGGTATTTCTTGTAAGTCAGCCAATATAATACCTGCGTTTCTTTCAGCAGCTTCTGTTTCTATAATTTGCATAGCTTTTCTACTATTCGCATCATCAAGGTGGCTAAATGGCTCGTCTAAAATTATAAAATTAAATGGCTGTTGCAATGCACGAATAATAGCAATGCGCTGCTGCTCACCATAGCTGCAAGTATATGCCTGTTGGTTCATTTTATTTGAAATACCTAATTGTTCTGCCATTTTTTTAATACGTGTAATATTGTGGTAAGGAGATAAAGCTGTTTTTACTTCAATGTTTTCTTGTGCTGTAAAGTCTTTAAATAATCGTAAATCTTGAAAAACAATACTCAATTCTGTTGCACGTATTTTAGCTATTGTGCTTGCATTACACAATTTTATATTTTTATTATCAAATAACAATTCTCCATTATAATCTTTCCTCATGCCGTATAAAAAATGCATGAATGATGTTTTACCACTTCCACTAGCTGCAACTATTTGTATTTTTTCTCCTTTATTAAATGCATGCTCATGCCCCCATACTTGTGAATTTTCATTTTTTTCTTTTTCTAAAAATGTAGGAACAATATTCTTTAATTGTATAACCATATAGTTAAATATAATGTGCTTTTTATACAATAGCAAACAAATAATTATAAGGCAGAGTCAACC
>JANXOQ010000120.1 GCA_025357775.1 Ferruginibacter sp.
AACTTAACCAATAGCCTAATTCATTACGAATGTTTGACGGCAATATTTATTTTGTTATTGGCTTATTGTATAAAAATGTCATTATTACAAAATAATAATGATTTTTTCTTCGAAAGAATATAGTTAGAAGAAGGTAGCATATTTGTAATAAAGTATCAGAAGCAAAGGTTGAGCTGATACTATAAAGTATTGTAAACTGCGGTGGCTTAAATTTTAATTTCGGGTTTTTATTAGATTTTTGATAGTATACAACAGCAGCGAAGTCGTTGCCAATGCTATTTTTAAAGTTTCAACTTTTAATATATATGATTTTAAAAAACAAATGTATATAAAATCGTTTCTTTTCAGCAGGTTAGATTTCAAAATGCACTCTAAGTTTTTCTCCTACACTTTGCAAATCTTTTACCACAACATCTAGCAATGGAATTCCATTTGCCTTTCTTTCTTTTTCGTACGCTATTTCAGGCTCGCCAGGTATTATTACCTTTTGTGCAGCGTTTATAGGAGCAGCTTTTTTAAAAGCTTGAATCCATTTATCTATATCATTTTTAAATTCTTGTGCTGGTCTAAATGCATCTATACGCATGGCACCAAAAAAGTGACCAATGCCTTTACCGGGCATGTTGGTAGGCATTGGTATATATGCAGGAAAAGGAGGAACCCAAGGGCCATAGTTTGCCCCACTTAGTACTGCTGAAAAAATATCTACAATGCTACCAAGCATGTAACCCTTGTGGCTACTGCCTTCTCGGTCGCCACCAAGCGGTAGCAATGCCCCACCTTCTTTTAATTCGTGTGCGTTTATACTTTCTATGCCATCTTTATTTTGTGCCCAACCTTTAGGCAATGGTTTGTTTTTTCTTTGTAAAATTTCTAGCTTACCATTAGCAGCAGTGGTGGTAGCAAAGTCTGCTACAAAGGCTGCTTCATTGCCAGCAGGTATAGCAACCGCAATAGGGTTTGTACCAAGCATTTTATCCTTGCTAAAGGTAGGTGCTACAAGAGCACTTGCATTCGTCATAGCAATACCAATCATGTCACTTTGTAAAGCCATCATAGCATGTATACCAGCTATACCAAAGTGGTTACTATTTTGTACACTTACCCAACCTGTACCTACATTTTTTGCTTTGTCTATAGCCACTTGCATAGCAAAAGGTGCTACTACTAACCCTAAGCCCGCATCTCCATCCACCACAGCTGTTGAGGGTGTTTCGTGTATAATTTTTATATTCGGTGTAGCATTTACCCTTTGCACTTCCCACAAGCGTACATAGCCGCTAAGGCGTGCTATACCATGGCTATCTACACCTCTTAGGTCTGCACTTAATAAAGATGTAGTAGCAGTAGTTGCTTCTTTTTGTGTGCAACCAATTTTTATAAAAACCTGCTCTGCAAAACTAAAAAGTTTTTCGTAAGTAAATAATTGTTCCATATAGCGAAGGTAATACTAACATAAATAAATCCAATTTTGGTTTGGTTTAATATAGTTGTAAGGGTTATAAAAGTTGTTACTTTATTATCAAATTAAAATATTTCTATGAAGGTCATAAGCCCATTTACCACTCTATATTTCCAAACTCTAGCAACTCCATTATTTTGAGATATAACCAGCTATATAAACATCAGTACAAGACACAAATATGAAATTTTTTGTTGCACCAGTACAAGCAGGGGAGGTTAAATATGATGATTTTTTCTATACAACTGCCGCTAGATTTTGCAACGACTGGCGGGGTAGAGGCTACTTATTTCAAACGAATGGTTTTGAATACAACGCTGTAAATAAAATGTCTACATTATTTTAAGTAAGCTACTTATCTTTGTAACTGACAGCTTTAAGCAATAAAACTCTTTTATAATAATGGCAAAACAACAAACACTTCACTGCTCATTTTGTGGACGAAACAGGGAAGAGGTAAAAATATTAATAGCAGGACAAGATGGGCATATATGCGAAAGCTGTGTGGAGCATGCTACTGATATTATAGGGCAAGAACTTGGGATGCCAGAAGAAGTAAAACCTGCTACATCTAATTATAAACTTGCTGTAAGAAAACCGATAGAAATAAAAAAGTTTTTAGATGAATATGTGATAGGGCAAGATGATGCTAAAAAAATATTAGCGGTAGCTGTTTACAATCATTATAAAAGGCTAAACCAAAAAACGCAAAACGAGGTAGAGATAGAAAAAAGTAATATCATAATGGTAGGCGAAACAGGTACGGGCAAAACATTGTTGGCAAAAACCATAGCTCGTATGCTTAATGTGCCATTTGCAATTGTAGATGCTACAGTGTTTACTGAAGCTGGCTATGTGGGCGAAGATGTGGAGAGCATGCTTAGCCGCTTGCTACAGGCTTGCAACTACGATGTGGCTGCCGCTGAAAAAGGAATTGTATTTATAGATGAGATTGATAAAGTAGGTAGAAAAAGTGATAATCCTAGTATAACAAGAGATGTAAGTGGCGAGGGTGTACAACAAGGACTTTTAAAACTACTTGAAGGCAGCGATGTACTGGTACCACCGCAAGGCGGACGAAAACACCCAGAGCAAAAACTCGTAAAAGTGAATACAACAAATATTTTATTTATTTGCGGTGGAGCATTTAGCGGCTTAGATAAAATTATTGCACGCAGGGTAAATACTAATTCTATTGGTTTTAATGTAAACAAAGATTTGCAAAAGTTTCAAGAAGATAATTTACTACAGTATGTGAGTGCGCCAGATTTAAAATCTTTTGGATTGATACCAGAGCTTCTCGGTCGCTTGCCAATTGTAACTTACTTAAATCCTTTAGATGCTTTAACACTAAAAAATATTTTAACAGAGCCCAAAAACTCTTTGATAAAGCAGTTTAAAAAACTGTTTGAAATAGAAGGTATAGATCTTATTTTTAAGCCAGAAGTGCTAGACTTTATGGTAGAAAAAGCATTAGAGTATAAACTAGGTGCCCGTGGCTTGCGTAGTATATGTGAGAGCATATTGGTAGATGCTATGTATGAAATGCCAAGCAAAAAAGAAAAATCATTTGAGGTAACATTGGAATATGCAATGCGTAAATTTAATACTAGTAAATTGAGTATGCTAAAAGTGGCATAGTAAATCTTCAAATAAAAAATATGTAAATGTGCAAATAAAAATGCAGTCTTTTATAGGGCTGCATTTTTTATTTAATAATCTCTAATAACCTAGTTCAAATAAAAAATCTGACAAACTATACAATATTTTAGTTTATTGTTTTTTTTCATTTTACTTTTACGCAAAACACAAATTATCATGGTAGATGTTATCTTAGGATTGCAATGGGGCGATGAGGGAAAAGGCAAAATTGTAGATTTTTTTGCGAAAGATTATGATGTAATTGCAAGGTTTCAAGGTGGGCCAAATGCAGGCCACACACTCTATGTAAATGATAAAAAAATTGTGCTGCACCAAATACCGAGTGGTATTTTTCATGAAGACAAGGTAAACCTAATAGGCAACGGTGTAGTGCTAGATGCAGTTACCCTTAAAAGAGAATGCGATTCTGTGGCTGCCTTTGGGGTGGATTACAAAAAAAATCTTTTATAAGTGAACGTACACATTTAATATTACCAACCCATAGAGCTATAGATAAAGCAAGTGAGCTAAGCAAGGGTGCAGAAAAGATAGGCAGCACATTAAAAGGTATTGGACCTGCGTACATGGATAAAACTGGTCGCAATGGCTTACGTGTGGGAGATTTGCTAGATAAAAATTTTACTTCACAATATATAAAACTAAGATTAAAGCATCAACGTTTGTTGGATAATTTTAATTTTCAAGAAGATATTAATGCTTGGGAAGAAGAGTTTTTTGAAGCTTTAGAATTTTTGAAAACATTGAAAGTGGTAAATGGCGAGTATTTTATAAATGATAAAATAAGCAGCGGTAAAAAAGTATTAGCAGAGGGAGCACAAGGTAGCATGTTGGATGTAGATTTTGGTACATTTCCATTTGTAACAAGTAGCAGTACTATTACTGGCGGTGTGTGTAGCGGCTTAGGCATAGCACCACAAAAAATAAAAGAAGTAATTGGCATTACAAAAGCATATTGTACAAGAGTTGGCAGTGGTCCTTTTCCTACAGAACTTATGGATAGTACAGGAGATTTTTTACGAAATACTGGTAATGAGTTTGGTAGTACCACAGGCCGCCCACGTAGATGTGGTTGGATAGATTTGGTAGCATTGCAATTTGCTTGCATGATAAATGGAGTAACCAAAATAGTAATGACAAAGGCAGATATATTAGATGGATTGGAAGAATTGAAAGTGTGCAATAGTTATAATATAAATGGAGTAGAAACCAACAAAGTTCCTTTTCAAATGAATAAGATGAATATACAAGCTTTGTATAAAACTTTTGAGGGTTGGAATACAAATATTAGTGCTGTAAAGGCTTTTAGCGATATGCCAATACAAATGGAAACGTATATTAACTATCTTAATGATTTTTTAAAAGTGCCAGTAAAATACATAAGCAATGGCCCTGCAAGAGACCAATTGGTAACGATATAAAAATATTTTTAAAATAATTGCAAAAAAATTTGGTGAATTAAAAATTCAGTTTAAAATTTACATCGCTAATCACAAAAACTATGGCAGAGAAAAAAATTAAAGAAAAAAAAATTATTACAAAAG
>JANXOQ010000017.1 GCA_025357775.1 Ferruginibacter sp.
TATTAAATTTTTATTAACCCATTGACTTGAAAAAAAAAATTTCTATCTACACAGCTTCTGCTATTGTAATTGCAAATATGATAGGTACTGGTGTGTTTACAAGCGTAGGGTTTCAGTTAACATCAATACATAATACCTGGGCTATTATATTATTATGGATAGTGGGAGGCTTGTTGTCATTATTTGGGGCATTTGCGTATGCGGAGCTTGGCACTCATTTTAAAGAAAGTGGTGGCGATTATATTTATCTCTCAAGGGTTTTTCACCCTATGTTGGGCTATTTATCAGCATGGGCAGGCCTTACAGTAGGGTTTTCTGCGCCAGTAGCATTGGCAGCTATGGCGTTTACAAAGTATTTAGCACCATTTGGCTTACAAAATAATTTATGGCTAGCAATTGGTATTATTATTCTTATTGGGCTCATGCATAGTTTTACAATAAAGCACAGTAGTAGATTTCAAAATATTTCAACCATTGTTAAAATAGCATTTATACTTATACTTATTTTGCTTGGTTTTTTTGTAACTAACATAGATTCTGCTAATGCAATTATATTAAACAATACATGGCAAAAAGATATTTCAAGCACTGGCTTTGCGGTATCTATGGTGTATGTATCGTATGCTTATGTAGGTTGGAATGCGGCGGCGTATGTGGTAGATGAAATTGAAAATCCTCGAAAAAATTTACCAAAAGCATTAATAGGAAGTGCCATTTTTGTAAGTGTTGTATATGTATTATTTCAAATAGCATTGTTAAAAAATGCTACTGCAGCATCCCTAGCAGGAAAAGAAGAAGTAACTTTTATTGCATTTAATAATTTGCTAGGAACCACAGGTGGCAAATGGGTGAGTGTGTTTATTGCCATACAATTGATAGCCACTATAAGCTCGTACTTGTGGGTGGGGCCAAGGGTTACACACGCTATGGCAAAAGAATTTACTTTGTGGAAACCCCTAGCTAAAACAAATAAACATGGCATACCAGTAGCCGCTATTTGGGCAAATGTAATTATTGCTATAGTACTTACACTTACGGGGTCTTTTGAAGTTGTTTTATTGTATGCTGGTTTTGTTTTGCAAATTATGGCTTCGCTTACAGTAGCTTCAAGCTTATTTATAAAAAATAAAAATGAAGCTTCGTTTACAAGTCCTGCTAAACCTCTGTTGCAGGTAATATTTTTGTTGTTTAATGCTGGGGTATTGGTTTTTACTTTTATTGACAGGCCAAAAGAAAGTCTTATGGGGATATGTATTTTATTGCTAGGGTTGGTTATTTATTATTTTGATAAGCCTGTACAACCAAAAATTTAAATTTCATTTTTATAAACTTTCTCCATGTTGAAATTTATCTAATCCAATAATTTCTTCTTCTTCACTTACCCCTAGTGGTGAAATAAAATTTGTAATCCTAAGTAAAACATGTGTGCCAAAAAAAGCAAAAACAGATACTACTATTAAAGCTATGCAATGTGCAAAAAATAATTTTGTTTCTCCAAATAATAGCCCGTTGTTTACAACTGAAGGATTTATATTTTTATTTGCAAATACCGCTGTAAGCATCATACCCACCATACCTCCTACGCCATGGCAAGGAAACACATCTAGCGTATCATCAATACCTGTACGTGTTCGCACTTGCACAAGCCAATTGCTCACAATACTACTCACTACGCCAATTATTAATGAATGTGGCAAACTAATGTAACCAGCTGCTGGTGTAATAGCTACTAAGCCCACCACAGCACCAATACATACCCCCATTGCGCCGGGTTTTTTTCCTCGCATTGTATCGCACAATATCCATGTAAAAGCTGCTGCACCACTAGCTATAGTAGTGGTAGCTAAAGCAATTGTAGCAAGAGAGTTGGCACTAAAAGCACTGCCTGCATTAAACCCAAACCAGCCAAACCAAAGCAATCCTGTACCAAGCAAAACATAGGTTATACGAGCATGTGTAAGTGGTTCTTCATTTTTCTTTTTTAAATACAAAGCTGCTGCAAGTGCCGCCCAACCAGCACTCATATGTACTACAGTACCGCCAGCAAAATCTAGCACACCTAGCTTTGCCAATATACCATTGGGGTGCCAAGTAGCATGTGCCAATGGACAATAAATAAATAAGCAAAATAGTATAAGAAAAATTATATATCCTGTAAAACGAATTCTACCAGCTACAGCACCAGTTATTAATGCAGGTGTAATAATGGCAAATTTTAATTGGTACATTGCAAATAATAATAAAGGTATAGTTGGTGCTGCTGCCATTGGTGCACCACTTATTAATCCTTTGCCCATAAAAAAAGTAAGGGGGTTACCATATATACCAAAAAAACTATTGCCAAATGAGCATGAAAAACCCAAAATAACCCAAAGAACTGTAATAATTGCCATTGCTATAAAACTTTGCAACATGGTGCTGAGTACATTTTTCTTATTTACCATTCCACCATAAAAAAATGCAAGCCCAGGTGTCATTAAAAGTACTAGTGCAGTAGCAGTAAGCATCCACGCTATATCTGCGGAATTATAATTATTAGTAGCAAAAGGTACTTCTGCAGTTCTAATAAATAAAGCACCCACACATAAACAGCTTAATAAAAAGAAACCAAGCAATGCTTTGCTTTTTGAGAAATACATCGGAAAACTTATTTGTAAGGAAATATACTTGTGAAAATATCTATTTGAAAGTAGGTATAAAATTAATTAAGAATCATTCTCCATAGTTTCCTTCAATTCTTCTGATATTACTAGTAATATTTTATCTATTCTTTGCCCATCCATATCAATTATTTCAAAACTAAAATCTCTCCAAGCAAATTTTTCACCAGTAACAGGAATATGCTCTAGCTCATGTAATGCAAAGCCTGCCAAAGTATCAAATTCATGCTCACCCTCATTCATCCAATCTGCTCTTTCAAAATAACTTAAAAAATCATAAAACTGTATCTGAGCATCTACTAAAAAACTACCATCATCCCTCTTAATAATTTCATATTCATCCTGCCCAGTTTGTGGCACATCACCTATTATAGCTTCCAATATATCATTCAGCGTTATCATACCTTCTAGCGTACCATATTCATTTACTATAAAAGCAGAATGTATTTTTGTCTCTTTAAATTTTTCCAATAATTGATATGCAGAATTATTTTCTGGTACAAATAAAGCAGGTTTTGCAATATCTGCCAAAGGCTTATCAGGATTAGCTTTTAACAAATCTTTTATGTAAACAATACCTTTTATATTATCCACAGTGTCTTCACATACAGGGAACGTACTGAATATTATTTCTTCCGATTTATTTTTTACATCATTCACCGTTTCCTTCATATTGTACCAAACAATGTCGGTGCGGTGTGTCATAAGTGATGTTATATTTCTATCCCCTAAATGAAAAACTCTTTCTATAATTTCCTTTTCATCTTCTTCAATAGAACCATGTTCACTCCCTTCCGTTATCATTGCTTTTATTTCTTCTTCAGTTACTGCACTATCAGCTGGTTTTTTTATATTGAAAATTTTAAAAATACCACTTGTTATGGCAGTAAGCAACCACACCAAAGGATGTACAATTGTAGATAATACATTCATAGGTACTGCAACCGCCCTTGCAATTTTTTCTGCTTTTAACATCCCAAGTTTTTTGGGTATTAATTCTCCAAAAATAATAGATAAAAAAGTAACAGATAATACTACAATTGTGGTAGCAATTCCATCGGCATATTTAGAAGTTAAAGCAAATTTTTCTAAATGTGGGGCAAGCATTTTGCTAAACTTATCTTCTGCAAATACACCTATTAAAATTGAAACAAGTGTAATACCAATAGTAGCTGTACTTAAAAATTTTTCTGGGTTGTTAGCCAACTCTAAAGCTGCTTTAGCTTTTTCATCCCCTTTTGCAGCCATTGCTTCAAGCCTACCTTTGCGTGCACTTACGAGTGCTATTTCACTCATTACAAAAAGTGCAGTAATTAATATTAATAACAGAAAAATAAAAACTTCAAACATATTGTTTAATTACTTATAAAATAGCTTTTCTAAATAAAAGCGTTAAATACAAATATCATAAAATAAAATCAATAACATAAGTATAAAATTATTGAAGTAAAAATTGAGGGTATTAAAAAAATATTTTTTCGATAGGGAAAGCAACTAATACTACAACAGCAGGTAATGCCAAAGAATTTGGTAGTGCTAAAAATAGAAGAGTACAAATATTTTTAAGTTGTTATGAAGAATAAAAAAATAATTTTTTATTCTTCATAAAATTCTATTAAACTACCCATGTATACTTCGTTCCATCCTGCTATTATATCGTTATAATCTTCATCTGGTATATTTGTATGGCGTAGTTCTACAGATGTTTTATTTTTATCTGCAAACAATTTAAAGGTTACAATTGAAGCTTCTTCTTGCTCACCAAAATACCATTCTTGTACTATTTTTTTATCTTTTTCAAATTCTAAATTTTTCCCTTCTATACTTCCTTCCCATAATGAAAACTCACTGTTTGGCTCAGTACTCATAATAGCTACTGTACCGCTCCACAGCTGTATGGTGGCAGGCTGCGTAAGTGCAGCATATACTTCTTCGGGGGATGCATTTAAGGTGTAATATTTTTTAAAATCTTTCATAAAACTTTTTTTGTAATGTAATGCATGAAAAAGA
>JANXOQ010000273.1 GCA_025357775.1 Ferruginibacter sp.
TTTAATTTCTTTTTTTTATTGCAAAAAAATCCCTGCTTTGTACTCAAAAGCAGGGACGAACATATCAATCAATCAATCAAAAAAAAATATTATAGTGCAATTTGTTTTTCAGTCATCATTTTGCGAAGGTTTAATAAACCATAACGCATTCTACCAAGTGCAGTATTTATGCTGCAATTTGTATGCTGAGAAATTTCTTTAAAACTCATGTCTGCATAATGACGTAAAATTATTACTTCTCTTTGGTCCTCTGGCAACATATCTATCATTCTACGTACTTTATCTGATGTTTGCTCATTCATAATACGAGTATCTACCCCAGCTTCCGAAAAATTAAGTACATCAAAAATATCTTTGTCCTCACTTGTTTTAATAGTGGGATTTCTTTTTACCTTTCTAAAATGATCTACACATAAATTGTGTGCAATACGCATCGCCCATGGCAAAAATTTTCCTTCATCTTTATAACGACCCCCACTAATGGTATCAATTATACGAATAAATGTATCTTGAAAAAGATCTTCGGCTAAGTATTTATCTTTTACTAATAAATAAATAGATGTAAAAATTTTGTCTTTATAACGAGTAACTAGTGAAGAAAGTGCATTAGCATCTCCGCTAATGTACATCTGAATAATTTGTTGGTCATTTAGTTGGATTTGGTTTTTCATGTCTTTTTTTTAAATGTGGATGTCTATTTTAATTAACCCAATTTTAAAAAAACATTGAAATTCTAGTAAGGAGATTCGATGTATTTTTTTTATTTGGTAGATGAAAAACAAATTTAAAATGGATTTTTATTCCATTAAAATTTTCGACTACTATTTATTTGTAGAAAAATTTCGATTTTCAATTTTTTTAGTATTTGTACATAAATTGCATTAACTTTTTTGTAAAAATACGTACGGCGAAATGCGGAAATTACTACTGAAATATTAAAAGCGAATAAATAAAATATAGAAATATGCTTAAAATTGCTTCTACAAAAAATAAAAAAACTACCGAAAATAAAAAAAGTACCGATATTATAATACAAGGTGCACGGGTACACAATCTTAAAAATGTAGACGTAATCATACCAAGAAGTAAATTAGTAGTTGTTACAGGTGTTTCCGGCTCAGGTAAATCATCTCTCACCATAGACACACTTTTTGCCGAAGGCCAAAGAAGATATGCAGAAAGCCTAAGTGCATATGCTCGCCAGTTTATGCAGCGAATGAATAAACCAGATGTGGATTTTATAAAAGGCTTATGCCCAGCCATAGCTATTGAGCAAAAAGTAATTACTCGTACTCCACGCAGTACGGTGGGGAGCATGACAGAAATATATGATTACTTGCGATTGCTATTTGCCCGTGCTGGAAAAACTATTTCGCCAGTAAGTGGGAGAGAAGTAAAAAAAGATGATGTGCCAGATGTGGTAGCAGCTATTAATAAAACAAAAGATGGCGATAAACTAATGCTATTGGCTACTTTTAAAAGCCATGCTAATAGAGATGAAAAAGAAGAACTAAATATTTTATTACAAAAGGGATTTTCACGACTATACATTGATAATGAAATTATAAATATAGAAGACCTTTTGGAGGAAAAATCTAAAAAGAAAAGTAAGAAAGAAATTTTTATTTTAATAGATAGATTAATTAAAAAAGAATTTGATGAAGATGATTTGCATAGAATAGCGGATAGCACTGGCACCGCTTTTTATGAAGGAGAGGGAACCATGTTTGTACAAATAAACGAGAAGGCGCCATTAAAATTTAGTAATAAGTTTGAATTAGATGGGATTGTGTTTGAAGAACCTGTACCTAATCTTTTTTCCTTTAATAATCCTTTTGGGGCGTGCCCTACATGCGAGGGATTTTCTCAAATATTAGGGTTAGATAAAGACTTGATTATACCAGATAAAAGACTGAGTGTATATGAAGGTGCAGTTGCTTGTTGGAAAGGAGAAAAATTAAGCTCATGGAAAGATGCATTTGTAAAAGCAGCGAAGCAATTTGATTTTCCTGTACACAAGCCTATAATGGATTTAACCGAAGAACAAGTAAAACAACTTTGGGAAGGCAATAAATATGTAGATGGTATAAACGCTTTTTTTAAAGAGGTAGAACAAAATTTGTACAAAGTACAATACAGGGTTTTGCAGAGTAGATTTAGAGGTAGAACGGCTTGTACAGAATGTGAAGGATATCGTTTACGAAAAGAAGCTTTGTACGTGCAGGTAGCGGGTAAGCATATTGGGCAGTTGTGTGAGATGCCTGTAAAAGATTTGCAAACTTGGTTTGAAAAATTAAAATTATCTGTGTATGACGAGCAAGTAGCCAAAAGAATTTTAATAGAAGTAAAACATCGCTTAAAAACATTGATAGATGTTGGGCTTGGTTATCTCACCTTAAATAGATTAGCAAATTCATTGAGTGGTGGCGAAAGCCAGCGCATACAACTTACCCGTAGCCTAGGTAGCAATCTTACCAATTCTTTATATATTTTAGATGAACCTTCTATTGGTTTGCACAGTAGAGATACACAAAATTTAATATTGGTTTTAAAAGAGCTAAGAGATTTAGGAAATACAGTTGTGGTAGTAGAGCATGATGAAATGATGATGCGGGAAGCAGATCATATAATTGATATGGGGCCGCTTGCA
>JANXOQ010000292.1 GCA_025357775.1 Ferruginibacter sp.
TCAAAGCAAATCTTTTCTTTTATGGCAATGCCGCTAACGATGCATTGAGTAAACAAATAGCAGACGATATAAATTTGTTTTGGAATATTATAGATGGGCATGCAATGATTGCTGGTAGAAGATATGGTTTTATCTTAAATACAACAGGTTTTTATGAGCATACTTTTTCGCAAAAAGATATAACCGAAAATACAAATCCATTAAATAATTATTTTAGAATAGAAGAAAAAGCAAGTGGTAATATTTCTTTTGTGGATGGTATAAATAGCAATACAGGTTATTTTCAGTTGGATAATTTGCTAAATAATTCGAGTACGGCTGCGCATGAGTTTGGGCATACGCTTGGGCTTGAGCACCCCGAAGAGCTTGACATACGTGGGCAAGGTACGCCTGGTATTATGTACCCACGAGGAACAATTGTAGATGCTCATTTTCAATGGAATCCTAATGCAATGGCTGGTGACACTTCCAATTTTGGCACTATGAATCCATATTATAGGAAAGTATTACAAAAAGATATAGATGATTTGCAGTTGGGGAAATTGCGGTTTAAAAATAACTTAGCTATTATAGGAGCTTTTACTAGTGTTTGGCATTTTGCACATCATTAACTAAATTTATTTAATTAAATAATTATGAAAAAATTTTACTTTTTTATCTGCTTTATTTTTTGTTGTTTAAACATATTTTCACAAAAAATAGAAAAATATTATAACTGGGAGTGGAATGTGTGCAGTCCTAAAGAAGCAAGATTTTATTCAGTTATAGAAAAAAAAGATAGTTTGTATTATCGCAATGACTTTTTTATAAGAGAAAAATCATTGCAAATGAAAGGAAGTTATTTAGACGCTGATTGCAAAATAGCAAGTGGAAAATTTTATTATTTTCATGCAAATGGAAGTTTAGAAAAATTGGGTAATTATGTAGATGGAAAAAAAGAAGGTTTATGGTTAAGCTACTACCACAATAAGATGATGAATGACTCTACATTTTATAGAAAAGGAAATATAATTGGTGTAAGCATGAGTTGGCACATTAATGGTTTTACAGCAGACTCTACAACGTTAAATGAAAATGGAGTTGGAGTAAGTGCAGGTTGGTTTGATAATGGTTTCTTATCATATGCAGGAAGGTATTCCGAAGAAAAAAAACAGACAGGCAAATGGATTTATTTTCATAAAAATGGAAAAAAAAGTGCGCTTGAAACATACAGCGAAGGCAAACTAATAGAAAAAACATATTTTGATGAAGATGGTATACAATTAGCAGATACAAACAATAGAAACAAAGATGTTGTATTTGAAAAAGGTGAAAAGGGT
>JANXOQ010000356.1 GCA_025357775.1 Ferruginibacter sp.
TGGAGCTATAGAATTTGGATTAACCACAGCACAGCTGGCCGCAGGTATTGGTAGTTTAACTTTAAATGCAAAAGCTCCGTTTGGCGCACCTGATGTAGGTAAATTAGTTTTATACGTAAATGGAAATTATATAGATACGAAAGTTACTACTGGTGCTACAACCTCAGATATAGTTTTTTATACTTGGAGTAATATTGATATTCCTACTTTAAGCACTGTTGTAATTAAACAAACGGCTACAGACGCTAGTATTACTATTGATGATATTTCTTGGACTTCCTATAATTGCGCTTACCCACCAAACCCAATAAACCCAAGTCTTCTTTCTCCCGCTCTAAATCCATCTTGTGGTCCTGCAGTATTAGCTGCTTTTGATTATCCACCTGGTGTAATATACTATTGGCAGGATACTACAGAATTTGGCACTTCTACTTTAAATCCTACTATTTCTAATTTTCCTGTCCCGGTTACTGGTGTTTATTATGTAAGGTCACAAAATACTGCAGGTTGTTGGAGTCTTGGTAGTGGTAGGTTGGATGTTACAATTAATGTTCCAGTAAGTATCACCACACAACCTATTACATCTATCCAATCTGTGTGTTCAGGTGGGGTTCTATCTTCTTTAAATGTAATAGCCTCAGGCACTACACTCACCTACCAATGGTACAGCAATAGCTTACCAAGTAATAGCGGTGGCATTTTAATAGCTGGTGCAACAAATGCGACGTATGCCCCATCAAACACCTTGGTTGGTACAAACTATTATTATTGTATTGTATCGGGGGCAGTACCATGCACTTCAGTTACAAGTAATATATCAGGAAGTATAACGGTAAATGCACCTGCAAACCCTGCTGGTACAATTAGTGGCATTACGCCATCTTGCGGTAGCACTTTACTCAGTTATTCTAACCCAGCTGCAACTGCGTATTGGCAAAATAGTGCAAGCGGTACAAGTATAGCAAATCCAACAACTACGGGGCTTACAGTTGCCACAACTGGCAATTATTTTGTAAGAGTTTTTGATAATACTTGCTGGAGTGTTGGTAGCACAGCGGTATTTGCTGTTACTATAAATACAAACCCAACTATTTCTGTACAACCAACAAACCAAACAGTATTTGCACCTGCTACAGCTACTTTTGGTGTAATGGCTGCTAATGCTGCAAGCTACCAATGGCAAGTAAATACGGGTAGTGGTTTTGTAAATGTTAGTACAGGCACAGGCGGTTCTACAGCAAGTTATACTATTGCTGCTACTACCACTGGTATGAATGGGTATGTATATAAATGTATAATAAATGGTAGTGCTCCATGTGGTACTATTTCCTCTGTATCTGCTACACTTACAATATCATCAGGACCATGTTTAAATGAAGGTTTTGGACTTGGCGCTTCTGCACCATCTGGTTGGGTTTTTACTAACATTGCTGGTACTTATACTACTGCTACTAATTCTGGTTTATCCGCACCATCCTTACAATTTGATGCTACAAACGATAGGGTACAAACTCCTACACTTACAAATCCTTCCGAATTGTCGTTTTGGATAAAAGGGCAAGGTACAAATGCAGCATCTAAATTATTAGTAGAAGGTTTTAATGGGATTACTTGGGTATTTATAGAAAATATTACACCACCACTTCCTGCAGCTGGCACTACGTATACATACAATGCAAGCACTACACCAGTTTTGCCTGCAGCACTTACACAATTTAGGTTTACTTACACAAAAAGTATGGGTAATTTGGCTTTTGACGATGTGAAAGTTTTTTGCAATGCATCATGCCCAGCTTCCACCACTATTACTGCTTTACTACCAACTACAGGCCCTGCCAATACAAGGGTTACTATTACTGGTACTGGCTTTACAAATACATCGGTAGTAAAATTTGGCTCTACAACTGCCGTTTCTACTTATAAAAACGCTACAACTATAGAAGCTATTGTACCAACAGGTATTGCAACAGCTACAGATGTAATTGTATCCAATGCATCTGGTTGTTATAATAGCATTCCATTTACAGGGTTTACCCTCATTACTACCAGTGGTAGCTGTAGTGGCATAAGTGATTTAATAATTTCTGAAATTTATGACCCTACAAGTGGCAACAATCATTACATAGAAATATATAATGGTACGCTAAATGTTATAAATTTAGATGGGCCAGATTATGAACTTAGTGTTGTAGATAACCCAGGAAATAATATTACAACTTGGAATATTAGCGGATCAATAGCACGAGGGCAAGTAATTGTATACTATGCAGGTGGTAATGGTGGTTTGGCAAATGGTACACAAGCAAATAATGGAGTAGGGTTTAACGATGGTTTTGATGAAATTAGATTGTTAAAAAATGGGGTTGTTTTAGATAGGGTAATAGCACCTAATGAGATAAGTTTTACCGTAAAAAGAAATACAAATATTACAGCACCTAATGCAACATATACGGCTGCTGAATGGACAGTATTGTCTACAGAATCAACAAGTGACATTGCATTATTTAATGCTGTTGCGCCAATTTATGTAGCAACTAACCCTGTAGACCAAGGATGCACTTTTTCTATGAACATATCTGCAAATGGTGCACCTACTTCCTACAAATGGAAATTTTTTAATACCACTACAAATACTTGGGATTATGTAAGTGCCGATGGTGCAAGCTCTAATCTTGCACCTGCATTTATAGCAGGCTCCACCTCTTCTAATCTTACTATTACTGGAGATATAAGTGCATTATACAAAGTTCAATTTTATTGTGAAATAGCAAAAGCAGGTTGTACAAATGCAAGCTATGCAGCTGAATATGGCTATAGCTCAAAAGCTTATTACAAATCTAACGTAACCACAGGTAATTGGACAAGCCCAGCAAGCTGGCTTATGAGTGATGATAATATTACCTATGTACCTTCATGTTCTTATCCTAGTGCAAAAAATTCTGACCAAGTTATTATTAAAAATGGGCATAAAATAACATTTGCAGTAAGTGGTTTAGTGCTTGAAGAAAGTAAAGTAACAATAGAAAGTGGAGGTGAATTTGAACTAGGAACTAGTGCACAAATAAAATTTTTAAACAAACAAGTAGGTGCAGATTTTTTAATAAATGGGTTATTTACCGACAGATCATCAGCTAGTAATGGCATTGATTTTGAAGTAGGTGCTAGCTGGAATATAGCATCTAATGCTACCATTGTAAAAACAAATGGTTCTTCTGTAAATACGTATCTGTCATACTATGAAGGAGGAATAAGCACTATACCAGCAACTGCAAATTGGATATTTAGATACAGCGGTGTTGGAACAGTAGCAGTTACGACCACTCAAATGTTTTATCCAAATCTTACTTTTGAAAGTGTAAGCGGGGCTCGTAATGCCAGTGGCACGGCGGAAAAATTTTCAGGCTCGGTAGGTGGTTTTGCTACAGTAAAGGGAAATTTAGATATAGGTGGCACACAAGGCTTAGGTACATACACATTATACAATGAAAATACCAATGCGCAAGCCATGCTTATAAATGGTAATTTAATAGTGAGGTCAGGCAGCACTTTAAGCAATGGTACATCTTTAAGTGGAACTGGTTTTGAAGTGAAAGGAAATGTAACAGTTGATGGTACATTTAATGTAAATACCAATGCAAATGGGTTATTAATTTTATCTGGCTCTACTGCACAAACCATAGCAGGTAGTAATGTGGTAGCAAATAATATGAACGTTCAAAATTGTACCATCACAAATACTGTGGGCATTACACAAAATAAGGACTTTAATATATTTGGCACAAACACTTTTGGAGTTAATAGCAAATTAGATTTTGGTACTGGTGTAATTTCATTAAAAAGTAATGCTACAAAAACGGCTAATGTAGCCGCAGTGCCTACATCTGCAAGTATAACTTACACAGGGCAAGGGCGTTTTTCTGTAGAGCGTTACCTACGTCCATACAAAGCTTGGCGTTTTTTAGCTACTCCATTTCAGCTTGATGCAACCACTAAAGTAAAATCAGAATGGCAAGAAGCTGGAAACGCAACTGTAGGCTTTGGTACACAAATAACTGGTCCTGGTGGTGCTGCTATGGGTATGGATGAGACGTCGCAAAGAGCATCTATGAAATCGTACGACATGGTTTTGGATAATTTTATAAATGTTACAAATACCAATACAGCTAATATTATAAATAAAGAAGGATATTTTGTATTTGTAAGAGGCGATAGAACTGTTGCTAACGGAGGTACTACTGGCTCAACCACCCTTCGTATAAAAGGAAAAATACTTACAGGAGACCAGCCATATACTGTTGTTGCTAATAAATATTTATCTATTGGAAACCCATATCCTTCACAAATAGATTTTAAGCAAGTAGTTATACCGGCTGGTGTAGAAGGCAGCTACACCGTGTGGAATGCTAACCCAGTTGGAACATTATATAACGCTGGTAAATATGAGCAGCGTATAAAAAATATTAGTACAGGTGATTATGAATATCTAGGCACAGCACAAAATAATATAGAAAGTGGGCAAGGGTTTTTTATACAAGGCAGTACTGGTGGCGGCGGTACAATTATTTTAAAAGAAGCTTTTAAAACTAATGGAAGTAACCTAGCAAGCAGGGCTGGTGTACAAAGCAGGGCTGGCAGTACTTTACCAACTTTACAAATAAATTTATTTGCAAAAGATATAGATGGTAGTTATCTAAAAGCTGATGCTGCTTTTCAAAATTTTGATGCTGGTTTTAATACAGAAGTAGATAATATGGATGTACGTAAAATTATGAATGCAATTGATAATATTTCAATAACTAAATTGAATAATAAATTAATTGCAGAAAGAACAAAATCCTTGGAAACTTCTGATACTATTTTCTTACACCTGTCAGCTACCCGGGAGGCAGCATATCAATTTTTGATAGACCCATCTGCGTTGGGCAATATTGGTTTAGAAGCATATTTGCAAGATAAATTTTTGCAAACAAGCACGGCTGTAAGTCTTTTAGATAGTACCCTTATTAATTTTAATATAACAAATAATGTTGCAAGTAAGGCAGTTGATAGATTTATAATAGTATTTAAACAAACTGCTACTACAAGTTTTACAACAATAGCTGCAAAAAGAAATATTGATAAAACAATAACAATAAACTGGAATGTAGCAAACGAAAAAAATGTAAGCAATTATGTGGTAGAACAAAGTGAAGATGGAATAAATTTCACTGAATTGCCTTCAAAAATTACTCCAATATCAAACACTAATGGTAATGTAGCTTATACTAAAATAGATGCGGCTAGTAAGGCTGCTAATTGGTATAAAGTAAAAATAAACAATGGCAATAATAGTGTAAAATACTCAGCAATAGCCATGGTAGCTGCTATAAAAGAAGCTGTAGAGACCAACACTCCAACTGTCTCCATAGAGCCTAATATTGTTTTAAATGGTAGTATAAATTTAAGATTTCAAAATAAAGAACTGGGAAACTATTCTGTAAATGTGTACAATGCAATTGGACAAAAAATAAAGGAAATAACAGTGCAGCTGCTTACAAATAATAAGTTGTTTGTAATAAATGTTGGAGAAATTGCTAAAGGAAAGTATTTTTTGAAATTAGAAAATATTAAAGGAGATAAAACTGTAGTAGATTTTATAGTGAAATAGTGATTGAGTTTATAGTATTGTACTATTTATAAAATCATTTTAAAACAGTTATTATCACTTGTAAATTAAGTTTAGTCCATTGTTTGAAAAATTACAAATCTCAGCTTGAGCTTGTCGAAAGTGGATTTTTTTATGAGTATTGGGTACTATGAAATCACTTTGACAACAGTTCATATAGTACAATTTATATTTTATAAAGGGTATTTTAATGCAAACTTTGTAATAGAGTAAATGAGATAGCAGTAAGTAAGTTTAATAGGAATATCCAACTTTAAAGGAGTAGAATTTAATAGTCGTAATCAATTGATAAGTAATCAGAAATATTCTACTGCTAGCCTATTAAATCGGCTGTTGCATTTTGGTATTCTAATATCCTTAAGTTCTTATTGCAAAAAATTTTTTGTTAAATCAAGATTATGAATTAGGTAAATTAAAGAAATTAATTTTAGCTTGAAACTCAATATTGAATAAGGTTTCATAGAAACTTTACATTGTTGTAAATTGATAATCATTTACTGATACCTGTTTTGTTTCAAATGCGTAAATTAGGTTTAATGGTTTTAACCATACCATCATAAAGTTTTTTATATCAACTTTTGCAAATGCCACAATAAAAAATCCCCATTCATATTTTTGAATGGGGATTCTTTATTTATTTTAAATTTAGTATTAAAAATTTCTTACAGCCATTTCTGTCCTTCTATTTTTAGCTTTACCTGAGGCTGTTTTATTGTCTGCAACTGGTTTTGTAGCGCCATAGCCTGAAGCTTTTAATCGGCTTTCAGCAATACCTTTTGTAATTAAATACGCTTTTACAGCATTTGCTCTACCTTCAGATAAAGTTTGATTTTTATCTGCTTTACCAGATGCATCTGTATGTCCATCTATGTCTACCATTAAGGATTCATCTTCTTTTATCAATTTTGCAGCTTCATCTAATGCCTTGTAAGATTTAGGCAATAACTTGGTACTACTACTGGCAAAAAATACATTTTTTGCAGCATAATTTATTTTATCAATTACTGTTTTTGCTATTTCTGGGCAACCTTGGTTGGCAGCTGTACCAGCTTTTGAAGGGCATTTATCTTCCTCATCATTTAAGCCATCACCATCAGCATCGGGTATTGGGCAGCCTTGATAGCGAGCTACACCAGCTACAGTAATACATTTATCTTCTTCATCATTTATACCATCTTTATCACTATCTGGTATTGGGCAACCACCATATTTAGCTAAACCAGCTACATCAGGGCATTTGTCATTGTCGTCAGCTATTCCATCGCTATCTTTATCTGGGCATCCCCCTAATGAAGGCAAACCACTTACATCTGGGCATTTATCTTCCGCATCTAACACACCATCTCCATCTTTATCTATTACTTGTGTTACAATTGGCGCCACAGGTAATAAAGGCATTACCACCTCTTTTCTAGCTGCAATAGAGCTAGCAAAGCCAAAACTATGGTACAAATGATAAGCACTTTTTTCTGAAATAGCTACTCTATATTGAGAGTTAACCAACATAAAAGTACCATCTGCAATTTTTACTTGCAAACCAACGCCTATTGGTGCAAATGCGCTAAAATAATTTGTCCATTTGCTAGCGCCAAGACCTATGGTTAAAAATGGAGAAACTATATAATTATCATTAAGCAATTTAAAGTTTGCTGTAGCAGCAGCTTCTAACAAAAACTGGTCATTACCTCCTGGGTTGCTAACAACATCAGATGTTGGGTGCTTTACAAATGCACCTGTAAGTGTAGCAGCAAAATCTATATTATTGGTAAAACCTTCTAAATAGCTAATAGAAATTGCCGGATCCATAAGTTTTATCATAAACAGGTTATTTGAAGCTATAACAGATGTTAGACTGTTTGCACGCAAATCAGCTGCGCCTTTGTAATCTATAAGGCTAAAGTGTATACCAAGACTGGGTGTTTTTTTTAAATCAGATTGAGCAAAACTTGTAGCAAAAGCTATCATTGTCAATGTTAAAAGAACGAATTTCTTCATAGTTTGTTAAATTTTCTTAGACAAAGCAAAAATAAGGGCTTAGTTTTAATTTTAGAAATAAATTACAAAACAACATATAATAAATTGCAAATAAGTTTTAAAATTTTAGACATACTTTATAAAAATTTAGCAGCTGTTTATAAATGTTAAATATTAATAAAACTTAAAGTAAAATTAAAGAGCGTTACACATATTAAAGTCT
>JANXOQ010000414.1 GCA_025357775.1 Ferruginibacter sp.
ACTATAATAAAGATAAGCTTTGTTGTGCTACTTATAAGCCCATTATTTTTTTATACAAATTCTAATCATGTTTTAGAAACTGCAAATACTATTAGCCCAACATTAAAGGAATATCTTAAAGCATTTGGGTTGGGGTTAATTTCGGTAAGCTTTACCTATGGCGGCTATCAGCAATCTATAAATTTTGGTGCTGAGGTAAGAAACCCTTCAAAAAATATACCTAAATCTATTATTACTGGGCTACTTATAATTATTGTATTATACCTTACCATAAACTATGCATTTTATAAAGTAATAGGTTTTAATGAGCTCAAAACATCTAGCAATATTGCCGCTTTAATGGCAAGCCATGTATTTGGGGAAAGTGCAGGAAATGTATTATCAATATTACTTTTTTTAGGAGTTCTTGCATACGCAAATGCACAGCTTATGGTGGGGCCAAGAATAATGGAAGCTATGAGCCAAGATGGCGTACTACCAAAAACTTTTGAAAAAAGAACTGCCAAAAAAAATGTACTTGTTGCTAGCCTAAGTTTATTTGCTAGCCTTATTATACTCACTATTTTTTGGGCTAAAACTTTTGATGAAATTTTAAGTTTTTCTATCTTTCTTGATTGCTTTGGAATGGTTTTAGCTGCGGCCACTATTTTTAAATTTAGAAAAACAAATACTAACCTTAATGGAAGTGAAATTTTTCAAATGAAAATATTTCCATTACTGCCCATCGTATTTATGATTACTTATACTTTTATAGCAGTGGTAATTTTTATAAATAAGCCTTACACTGGTTTATTAGGTATTACAATATTAGCTGCATTTATTGTATTGTATTTTATTATACAATCATTTAAAAAAAGAAACAATAAATTATAAGCCAAATTTTACAATATTAGTTCCAAATATTTTTACGGCAATAGCAATAAGAATAACACCAAAAAATTTTCGTACAACTAATAATCCATTAGGTCCAAGTGCTTTTTCAATCCATTTAAGCGAGCCTAGCACTAAAAAAATAACCATGCAGTTTACTAATATTCCAAAAAAAATATTTATATCTTCATAATTTGCTTTTAACGACATAATTGTAGTGAGCGTGCCACTACCAGCAATTAATGGAAATGCAATAGGTACTATATTACCACTTTTTGAGTCTTGGTCAGGTTTAAAAAACTCTAACCCTAATACCATTTCTAAACCAAGTATAAAAATTACAATACTACCAGCTACAGCAAACGATTTTACATCTAGCCCAAGTACATTCAAAAATTGACGCCCAATAAATAAAAATAAAATCATCAAAGCACCAGATGCTAAAGTTGCTTGGATTGAGTTTATTTTACCTCCCATTTTAGCTTTTAATGAAATAAGTACTGGTACTGAACCCAGCATATCTATTACTGCAAAAAGTGTAAAACTTATGGTGATAATTTCTTTTAACGTAATTTTTCCAAAGTCATACATAGGCTAATTTTTTACAAAGATAAATAATAGCAATGCTTTCATTAGTAAATTTTCTACATAAAAAAAGTATTTGCACAATCACAGATAGTATTTTAAAGCTATACTTTTATTCTCCCAATAAATAAACTTATGAAAAAAAAATACGGTAACAATATTTCTACAAACGGCTTTACAAAATTTGTATTTTCATTATTAAAAATAATGTTTACACCATCTGATAAGGTAGAATTTATGAGATTGAAAAATTTTATTTGCTAATTTATTTCTTGTGCAAAATTTTTGAAATACTTCAATGCAATGCTTAAGACAAATTACTCAATTTTTAGTATTGTTGATTTCTTCTACATACTTTGCCAATCTGTTATTTTGCATAATATGCCCCACATTCCAGCCACGATAAGTATTCATTTACGCTTGGTGTATAACCACATGGATAAGCCAATAATTCCTCGTTTTCATTTAGTATAGCATACCAAGGTTGAGAATTACTTTTAAAATTTTCTGTTTCAAAAACACTCCATTTATCACCTACTGTTTTTATATCTCTAGTAGTGCCATTTTTAAAAGTGTACGTAAACCTTTCTTCTACTGGCAGCATTTTTTTATCATCAACATATAATGATACAACTATAAATTTTTCTTTTAGCAGCTTGTACACTTTTTCATTGCTCCATACATTTTCTTCCATGCGTCTACAGTTTACACATGCATAGCCTGTAAAGTCAATCAATAGTACCTTGTGCTGTTGTTTGGCAAGTTTTACAGCCTCGTCATAATCGTGTGTGCAGTTTAAATTAAGTATACAATCATTTTTACTACTGTTAGTATTTATTATTTCTTTTTCTATTTTACTATTTTTATAAATGCTATAATTTAATGGTGGAGGAAAGCCACTTATTAAAGAAAGATTGGCATACTTAGTATTGGTAATGCCTGGTAATAAATAAATAGTAAAAGCTGTTGTAATAAGTGCAATAACTATTCGTGTAATTGATAATTTTTTTATTTGGGTATCATTTTTAAATCTTAATATTCCAAAAAGATAGAACGATAATAACAAGCCAATAATTATCCAAATACCAATAAATATTTCTCTTTTTAGCAATCCCCAATGCATTACTAAATCTGCATTAGATAAAAATTTAAAAGCAAAACCTAGCTCTAAAAAACCTAAAACAACCTTTACGGTAGTAAGCCAACCACCACTCTTTGGTAAAGCACTTAGCATATTTGGAAACATAGCAAACAATGCAAATGGCAAACCAATTGCAAGCCCAAACCCACCCATGCCAAAAGTTAATCTCATAGCACCACCCTCACCATCTACCGCACCTGCAAGTAATGAACCAGCTAGCGGTCCTGTGCACGAAAAAGAAACAATGGTAAGCGTAAGTGCCATAAAAAAAATACCTGTAACAGTACCTGCATTAGCCTTGCTATCTGCTTTATTGGTAATGCTACTTGGCAAAGTAATTTCGTACAAACCAAAAAATGATAAAGCAAATACTACAAATATGATAAAGAAAATTACATTGAGATATACGTTTGTAGAAATACTATTAAATATATCTGGCTTTAGAGAACTAAAAATATGAAATGGAATAGTAATTAAAATATAAATAAGAAATATAAAGAAGCCGTATAAAAAAGCATTTCTAATACCTAGTTTTTTGGTTTGTGCTTTTTTTGTAAAAAATGAAACCGTTAAAGGAATCATAGGAAAAAGGCAAGGCATTATTAAAGCAACTAAGCCACCCACAAATCCTAATACGAAAATAGAAAACAATCCTTTTGATGAAACTTTTTCTGAAGAGGGAGAAGATGAAGTTTTACAATTGGTAATAGGTTTATCAATATTAATACTTGGTATTAGTATTTTATTAGCTGCTGTTAGAATTATTTTTTCGCCAGTAATAATTTTTTGAGTATCAGACTCTGCAAAAAAAGATTCATTATCACTTACTTCATAATTTACAGTTAAGGCAAAACTTGCAGGTACTTTACCTGCAACAGTTACTACTTGAGAAAGGGAAACGCTATCATAAAGTACAGGTAAGTTTTTAGAAAGTGCTTTATCGTCAATAAAAACTGATTCAGAAAATAGTTGAAATTCTTTAAGTGTAAGTGTACTATCTTCATTAAAAATTGTGATACCAGTTATATCGCCTCCTTTATCTGCTTTACTATATAAGTGCCAACCTTTTTTTACAGTACCATTTATGTTTACTTTGTAAATACGTTCTCCTATTTTTTCGGTTGTATTTTTCCATTGTACAATAGGGCTATCTTGTGCTAATATGTTTGATGAAATTATTAAAAAAAAAGATAGTAAAGAAATAATTTTTATAAAAAAGCGCATAAAAAAAGTTTAAAAAAAATCCCGATTTTTTAATCGGGATAAGAAAGTGTTTAAATAATTATTTAAGATTTAGCATTTATTTTTATACTAAATGGAATATTTGTTGGAGCAAGACATTTTTCATCATTACAAGTCATAAAAGTTACTTTTCCTTTAGCAATAGTGTTTAAGGCTGACTTTAAAGTTATTTTTTGTACAAAATCAACTTTGTTTGCAAAATAGCTCAGATTCATACTAAATACTTTGCTATATTCTTTTACAACTTTTCCCAATTCTGCAACATTACCAACTAGTTTCACCAATGGATTTTTATCAAAATTAATTGACGTTGGAACTGGCCCATCACCTTTTATTTCTTGAGAATAAATATGCCATTTATTTTGCATGCTAGCAGTCATGTGCAACTCATACTCCGTTGCAGATATTTTTTTTGCTGTAAATGTCCATGTTACTGGTTTTTCAATTTGTGCATTTGCTAATAAACTAGCAAAAACAACCAATAATGATAAAATTATCTTTTTCATATTTTAATATATTTTATGTAATTAAAGTAAAATTGCAGCTTTTGTTTTGTTACTTAATGTTAATTTTATTTAATACTACGCATGTAATTCTTTTAACAACCCTATACCTAATAATTCATTAAATACTATCTTGCCATCATCATTACCCAATATATTACTACATGCTCTTTCGGGGTGAGGCATCATACCAAAAACATTGCCAGCCGCATTTTTTATACCCGCAATATTATTACTTGTTCCGTTCGTGTTGGCTTCAGCATTTACTTCTCCATTTTTATCACAATATTTATAAATAATTTGATTATTATCTTCTAACGATTTTAACACATCATTAGCTGCATAAAACCTACCCTCTCCATGTGCTATGGGTATCATAAGTGCTTGCGAAGAAGGGTTATTGGTGTTCGTTATAAACACATTTTTACAAACAAATTGTTGGTTGGCATTAGCAAGCAAAGCACCTGGCAATAAACCACTTTCGCATAATATTTGAAAGCCATTACAAATACCTAACACTTTTCCACCAGCATTTGCAAATTCAATTACACTTTTCATCATAGGGCTAAAACGGGCTATAGCACCACAACGCAGATAATCGCCATAGCTAAACCCACCGGGCAAAACGATACAATCTTCTGTGCTTAACATTGAAATATCACTATCCTTGTGCCAAAGTGAAATGACATCTTGTTGCAAATCGTTTTGCAAAGCATCTAACATATCTCTATCACAATTTGAACCTGGAAAAATAACTACTGCAAATTTCATTTAATATAATTTTTACAATTGCAAAAATAATGCATTATTGGCAGTAATAAAAAAAGTGAAATGCAATTAAAAATGTTTGGCTAATTAATAAATAAAAGTACGATTATGCGTAAATAAATAATAAAATTGAATGTTTCTTAAAATTGGTTTGTGATATAAAAAC
>JANXOQ010000421.1 GCA_025357775.1 Ferruginibacter sp.
TATTGCTAACAACAAAGCAATAGCTGTTGATAAAAAAGTAGATAACTCAGAAACGATATTAGCAGCAGATACAATTGTAATTTGTAACAATAAAATTATTGGTAAACCAGAAGATAAAGATGACGCTATTGCAATATTAATGGCACTTGCAGGCAATACTCACCAAGTAATAACGGGAGTTTGTATTCTAAAAGAAGGCAAAATAAATTCATTTGCAGATGTTACAACGGTGCATTTTCACAAGTTAAGTTTGGTGCAAATAATATACTACGTAGATAAATATAAACCTTATGATAAGGCAGGTGCTTATGCCATACAAGAGTGGATTGGAGCTGTAGGAATAAAAAAAATAGAAGGCGATTTTTATAATGTAATGGGTTTGCCAATAAGTAGAGTGGTAGAAGCTTTAGTTCTTTAAACACTAGAGTAGTTTTTTACCTCTAAAAGTTTTTTATTTTTTATTCCCTTTATCTTTTTCTTAAATTGTATTATAACATTTTGTATGACAGAGCAGCTACTTCAATTAATTTGGCAATTTCAATATTACAATAAGAGTGATTTAAAAGCGATTGGGGGAGAGGCATTGCAAATTATTTATGCAGGTGTGCACAATACTAACCAAGGGCCTGATTTTTTAAATGCAAAAATAAAAGTAGGCGATACTTTACTGGCAGGCAGCATAGAAATACATGTAAATGAAAGTGATTGGAAAAACCACAACCACAGTAATGATAATAATTACAACAACGTAATTTTACATATAGTTTGGAAAAAAGATAAAGATTTGCAACTAAATTTTCCTACACTAGTATTGCAAGAAAGGGTTTCTAATATTTTATTGAGCAAGTACGAAAGTCTTATGAAAACTCAAAACTTTATTCCATGCCAAGATAGTATTTCTGCAATTAACGAACTTACTTTTATGGCATGGAAGGATAGATTATTGATTGAAAGATTGCAAGAAAAATCAACCTATGTACTTCAATTATTACAAAAAAATAATAACCATTGGGAAGAAGTTTTTTGGATAATGCTTGCAAAAAACTTTGGTATAAAAATAAATACAGATGCCTTTGAAAGTATGGCATCATCAGTTTCTATAAATATTTTAGCCAAACACAAAAATCAACTTCAAGCCTTAGAAGCTTTGATAATTGGACAATGTGGCTTATTGGAAGGAGATTTTACGGAAGATTATCCAATAATGTTGCAAAAAGAGTTTCGTTTTTTGCAAAAGAAATATAATTTGGTTAAAACTCATTTTCCGATTCATTTTTTAAGAATGCGCCCAGCTAATTTCCCTACCATTAGGCTAGCTCAATTGGCAGTATTAGTGTATGAAAGTAGTCACTTATTTAGTAAAATAAAAGATGCTGAAAACGTAAAAATTGTTGAAAAAATGTTTGACGTAACGGCAAATGATTATTGGCACTATCATTATACTTTTGAAGAAAATACAAGTTTTAAAAAGAAAAACTTGGGCAAGCAAATGATACAAAATATTATTGTGAATACTGTAATATCTGTATTGTATGCTTATGGTTGGTATAACAATAATGAAGATTATAAAAACAAAGCATTAAAATGGGCAGAACAATTATTACCAGAAAAAAATAGTATTACAACTGGGTTTGAGCATTTAGGAATTTCAAATAAATCTGCTTACGATTCTCAAGCTTTAATACAATTAAAAAATAAATATTGCAATGAAAAAAAATGTTTACAATGTGCTATTGGAAATAAAATTTTAAGCATTTAGTAATTTAAATGCTATAAAAAGATTTTAGGTATGCAACAAAATGGTAAATCTTGGGCAAAATTAAAAGAAGCCCATTTTTAAATTCAATTTCTGCTTTATTATCAAAATTCAAAGCTGGTTTCATATTATCTTTAACCTGTTGTGCGGTTATAAAAAT
>JANXOQ010000441.1 GCA_025357775.1 Ferruginibacter sp.
TTTTTTAGGGCAACTTATTTAAACAAGGTTTTCTAACCTAAAAATATTTTCCATGCAAACAAATAATAATAGCAGCTTTATTATTTCCTATTTAAACCTACGAGTAGGATTAGGTTTTGTAGGTTTTTTTCTTCCAATAATTTTAATAATAGGTAGTTTTATTTTTGGAAATTGCTCCCAAATTCAGCCTTCTATTTCCCATTATTATTATACAGTAATGGGAAATTATTTTGTAGGGTCATTATGTGCAGTAGCTATGTTTTTATTTTTTTATAAAGGGTATAGTAAAACGGACAGTATCGTTGCAAACATAGCTGGTGTGTGTGCTTTACTAGTAGCCTTTTTCCCTACAGACCCTGTAAGCGATTCTTTATGCCAGTTTGTAACCAATAATAGAAATGGCTCTGTAAATGCTATACACTATGCTGCAGCAGCATTATTGTTTAGTAGCTTTGCGTTTTTTTGCTTAGTACTTTTTACTAAAACAGATGCTATAAATGCTATGAGTGTTCACAAAAAAAGTCGTAACAAAATTTTTGTTACTTGTGGTATTATCATTACTGTATGCATAGTGCTTTTAGCAGCATTTAATATTATTGGAAGCCTACAAAATGTTATTGAAAAGTACAAACCTACATTGATATTAGAAAGTATTGCACTATTTGCCTTTGGCTTATCATGGATTACAAAAGGTGAAATGTTTCTAAAAGATAATTAAAATTATTTTTTATCAAAAGCTTTTTGAGCAGCAGAATTAAATGCAGCTAAAATAATACTAAATAAAAACGCCCACCAAAATCCATCTATTTTTATACCGATAATAAGTTTGGCAGCAATTAAAATAACGATTGCATTTATAGCAAAAAGAAAAAGCCCCAGTGTTATTACTGTAACAGGTAAAGTAAGTATTACTAAGATAGGTTTTACAAGTACATCTAGCATTGCAAGTACAAAAGCAAATATTATAGCAGTTAAAATATTATCTATATGTACACCAGACAATATAAATGACAAGCCAAAAGCTACCGCAGCTGATATGAGTATTTTAATGATAAAATTCATAAGTATATAGTTTAATTTTTTAGTTTTTAACTGTAAACAATTGTGCATTGTTACATTATATTTTCATATATTTTTAGCGTCTAATTCTAGATAAGCTAAAAATAAAATTAACGCAAACCCAATGGACTCATATTGCTGCAAATAAAAAATCTAATTCTTAAAAAATGGGCTTTTTACATTTTATCTAAACTTTACTTTGCCATAATCATTATCAATTTCTATTTTTGATGCACCAGTCCCTATTTTTCCTTCATACTTTTTGGTAAAATTACAACATTCGTCATCCTCTTCTTTACCTGTTTTTAAAACAAAACTTTTATTTTTATTTTTCACATCTCCGTAAGAAGATTTTATTAAAAAACTTGCATTTGTATTTTCATTAACTGTTATTTCTATTGTAGAGTATTCATTAATTATTTTTATATCTCCTACATTTTTAGAAACACCAATCAATACATCGCTACTATAAGAAAACTCAAGCTTGCCAATACCAATAATATTGGTTATGTCACAATTACCATAGCTTATTTTAATATCTGGGCTCGTAAGTGTTTTTATTTCTGCATTACCATATTCTACTACTATTTCATTGTCTTTATTAGTTAATATATTAGCTGTAAAATTTCCATACTCATTATTTGATGTAAGTATTCCCTCATAATCTTCTATAAAAGTATTTCCAAATTCATTGTACATTTTTAAAGTAGTACTTGCTGGCAAATAAACTGTGTAATTAATTTTCATAGATTGAGAATTGTTTTTATAATTACAATTGTATTTTTCATCATCACCTACTATATTTTCTGTTTCTGTTTCACCATTTTTGTTTGTTTTCGTTATTACTGTTGCACTGGTTTTTGTAGTGGTTGTAATATTAGTTTTTTTGCTAGTTTTTGTGCCAGTTTTTGTAGAAGTAACATGAAAATTATTGTTATAATTATCTTTCTCCAGTATCGTTGTTTTAAAGCTTACCAAGCCATCATTTTTGCTATGCTTAATATTGATACCATCAATAATTTTAGTGGCTTTAGCTTCAGTTTTTGCAGCTACTTCAATATCTACGTCAACTTTTATTTTTTTATCTGCCCATGTTACTATTTTTATATTGCCAAATTGGTTACTTAGCGATACTTTATCTTTATTTTCTAAATCATAGGTTTGCGTAAATTTTTTTGATTTTTCATAATCATTTTCTTTTACAGAAGTTTGTGCAATAGTAGTGCTGCTTAACAATTGCAGTAGCATTAAAATTTTTATGTGCTTAAATATTGTTTTCATATTGTACTTTTTTTTGGGATGATTCAATATTATTTAAAATAATTAATTGTTTGTTGAGCAAATTAATTTGTATTTGTAAGTTATAAATCATAGCATTTATTAATGCAGATTTATTAGATGTTGTAGGCAGTTGCGTGCTTAATTGTTTGTAAGATTTATTAAGCCCTTCCATATCGGCTGCAAAACTTTTATACACATTTGTATCTGCTTGCGATAAGTTTTTTATTTCCTTTTCTTTATACGCAATAAGTGAAGCAAAATGTTTTTGAGTTTGTGCAAATGCTATCATTTCATCATAAAGTATATCTATTTTTTTTACAGTTGGTTTTGTTTTTTCAGGTTCTTTTTTAAAGACTTTTTTTACTATAAATTTTTCTTTTGCTGGCGAAAATGCAGTAATAGTAATTATTGTAGGCGTATCTAGTTTTATAGTAGGTTCAGTTTTGTATGTGGGTTCCACATCTTTTTTCACTATACTTACAGGCATTACGCTGCTATCTTTTGTATAATAAAGCACACTCAAACCTATTAATAAAGTAACCGATGCAGCAGCCACCCATTTGTAAATTGCAAGTTTTTTTACTGTTGCTTGCTGCATGGTTACAACTTGCTTGTTGTCAATTTCTTTTTCTAGTTTATGCCATAGCTTTTCAGATGGTTCGTAATCGTTAAACGCATCTTTATGTTGCTCCATAAAATTTTCAAGTTGTTTACTCATCATTTTTTATTTAGCCAGTATTTGTAATAATTTTTGTTTTGCCCTCATGTATTGTGTACGAGTAGTGCTGGTAGCTACATGCATTATCTCCGCTATCTCTTCGTGGTCGTAGCCTTCTAGCAAATACAAACTCAGTACCGTTCTATATCCATCTGGCAATTGCTGTATCGCTGCCTTCACTTCTTCTATTTTGTAAATAATTTCTTCTTCATTTATGTCGTATTCGTGTGTTAAATGTTCTGTTACAACTTTATCAATATCTACAAGGTCTAGTTTTTTCTTTCGTAAATGGTTAATGCTTTTATTTATCACAATCGTTTTTAACCAACCACCAAAAGTACTTTCGTAGCTAAATGTTTTTAGGTTATTAAAAGCATCCATAAAACTATCTTGCAATACATCTTCAGCCTCTGCAAAATGATTTACAATTCTATAACAAGTACTAAACATTGCTTTGCAGTAGCGTTGGTACAATTCGCTGTAGGCCTTTGTATGGCCTTGCAAGCATTGTTTTACCAATTCATCTGTATGTATAGTAGTGGTAAGTTGCAAATAGTTTGTTTGAATATATAAGTACAAGCATACATAATGAATGTTGCATGCGGGATAAAATTATTTTAAATATTTTTTATGATGAAGTAAAATATTACATTGATAGCATAACTATCGCATAATAAATGCCCAATAGATAGATAAAAATGCAATGTGCCCTTCAATAAACTCAGGATAAACTTGCCACTAAAACCCAATATTACTAACGCTGCTCAGCTCATAAAAATGGACAGCTTATTTTATGAGCCGAAAATCTATGTTTATATTTGCAGCTATGGCAAATGAAGCAAACAACTTTGCAGAGATAATATCTCATTGCAAAGAATATG
>JANXOQ010000445.1 GCA_025357775.1 Ferruginibacter sp.
ATTTTTAGCTAAATCAAAAATTCCGCTACCATAAGTGCTGTATATGTAATCGTTTTGTAGTTTTAAAACAGTACTTATACCTGCACCTTCTTTTATTTGTTTAATTTTTGTTAGTTGGCGGTTATTTATTTTATATAAACCAAGTCCAGTAAGGCTTCCAATAGCAATTTCATTTTCTGATACTGTTATAGATTCTATTGTTTTTTCTTGCAAAGGAAACGATTCTAATAATTTGGATTCCCTATTATCTATTAGCAGCAATTTATCTTCTGTACAGATGTAGGTAATATTTTTTGCAATTGCCATAGCCCTAACGGCTTTTTGATTAGTGCTTATTTTTATATTTTTATTGGGTAAAAGCATTTGCAACCCACCACCAAGTGTGCATGCGAAAACTTGTTTTTTTTTGCTAATGAAAATTTTATTTACATTATCTGTTTGCAAACCATCTGTGGTATTATAATGTTTATAATTGCCATTAATATTAATTGCCCAAAAACCTTCTTTTAAATTCCAAAAATAAAATTGGTCTCCATTTTCTTTAAAAAAAATATATTCGTTTTTCTTGAAAATATCTTTTGTAAAAAATGCACTTTTGTTTTTTATTATTATTGTGCCATTCTTATTAAAAATACTATCTCCATTCTCAGCCCAAAGTATTTGCCAATCTTTATTGTAAGATTGATTTACACTCCATCCTTTCGTTATTTTATAATTTGGATTTGGAGCATATTGCGTTATTGTTTTTTTAGTAATATTAAAGTCGAAATTACTTGTGCGTTCATCACAATTAGCATTATTTATTTCAAAAATAGTAGTTGGTTTAAAATTATTTTTTGCCGAAAAAGATAATAACCTAAATACCTTTTTGCTATCATTTTTTTGAATAAAAAGTTCGCCGTCAGTATTTATAGAAACACCTGTTTGTGTTAAACCGTCTGTTACAAATGTTGTTGTGTTCATTTTAATATTATAATAAAAAATACCTTTTTGTGCAATACCTAACCACACACCGCCATGGCCATCGCATTGAGCAATGTTTACATAATTGCCTGGCAAACCATTTTCTTTGTTAATAGTTCTCCATCTAAATCCATCAAATTTTGCAAGCCCTTTATCTGTGCCTACCCACAAAAATCCATTCTCATCTTCAGATGCATCAAATACATAATTGCTCGGCAACCCATTATTTACTGTAATGGATTGAAATACAGACACCTGCTGGGCATTTACACCCAAAGACAACAATAAAGAAAACAAAAGATAAATACGCATTATTTCTAGTGCAAGTTGAGATTTTATAATTACTTAAAAATACGCAGTTCGTCGTATTTAAAAAAGTATTAAAGGGTGCAATTTGCATATAAATTAACGCTTACTAAAAACTTGTAATGAAAAAAATATGTTTACCTATTGCAATGTTACTTTTTTGTAATTATGTAGCCTTTGCACAAATACCCGAAGCCACTTACAATAATGCTTTAACATTATTGACAGATGGCACAGCACAGAAAGCCTTAGCTAATTTACAAATACAAGAAAAGAAGTACCCAAAGGATGCCAAAGTATATTTTTTAAGAGCAGCATACGAAACAAAGATGGCCAATGCTACAAAAGCATATACCTATTTTGAAAAGCTTTAGCAGCCGACCCAACCCTGGCTGATGCATATTTGACAAGGGCATATTTAAACAACAATCTAAAAAAGCAAGATGCTGTAATTGCTGATATGACGGAGTATATAAAATTAAAACCTACTGACCCTGAAAGCTATGAACGACGGGGAATGTATTATATGGATTTTAAAGATTACAAAAATGCTCTAGCCGATTTTGAAAGAGAAATTGCCCTTGATAGTAGTAAAGTAAATGGGTATGCGTATGCAGCAAAAATTACTGCCATTACAAAAGATAGTAAAGCAGGCGAAATTTATTTTGAAAAGGCAGCAAAAGTAAGTGACATAGACAAGGAGGTATTAAATATTCTGTATGCAGTATATCTTAGTCAGCAAAAAAGATATGATGAAGCAAAAGTAAAATTTGATGTTGCTATAAGAGATTATCAAAAAAAATTAATGGGAGATGAAATGAATGAAGCTGGTATTACTTATACCAATACAAAAGATTATTTATTTGCTATAGATGCTTTTTATGAAGCAATATTTGCAGCCCCTAAAAATATAAATTTTAGGAACAATTTAGGAGCTTTGTACTTGTTAATGAAAGACTATGAACAATTAAAAGGTAATGCAGAAAATACATTAGCAGTAGATAACAAAAATAAAACTGCAAATAGTTATATGTCAGCTGCATTAAAAGGATTAGGAAAAACGAAAGAGGCAATACCGTATGAACAAAAATCAAAATGATTAAATTAAAATAATGAAAAAAATAACCCTAACCGCCATTGTTTTATTTGCAATAGGCACAAGTTTATTTGCTCAATATCCTACAAGTATAAAGCAATTAAAAGGCGTTTCAGAAAATACAGATTACTATCCATATTTAAAATACTTAGTAGATACTGCAGGTATATATGTGCCTCTTAAAGATTTTACATTTACACCTGATGCAGGCTGCACAAAGACTGTGTGGGCAAAAACTACTTGCGATGTTGTTTTTAATATTAGTGAGGATATAGAAAATTATGTTAGTTTAACCCTCCTTCCCAAAAACAAACAGGAAGACCTTGTAGCTACATTATTGTACAACTTTAGACCACAAAACTTTTTTGAGCCTAAAGAATTTGAGCTTAAGGAAACGTTACCATTTACAGATGTAAAAGAAACAGACGATTTACATTTTACACTCAGTTATTTACAGACAAGAAATATAATATGGGGTAGCAGTGCTACTACTTTTTCGCCTAATGAAATTATTTCTAAAAAAGACTTTAATAATTTTTGCGATAAAAGTTTAGGAATGAACATGTCCAACACTGAAGGAGATTTTACAAATGCAGAACTAGTAAAAGTTTTTGCAATGTATTTTAAGCATCAAATTGGCTTAATAAAAGACGCTATAAAAGAAGAAGAAAATAAAAAGTAAAACAATAAAGATGAAAAAAATAATAACACTATAGCATTTGCAGTTGCAAAATAATTTTTAGTATAGCTTAAAACAAATGGAAACAAAAAAAAATATCTTTTTAGCAGTTTTATATTTTTCATTATCTACCATTATTACTTGGTGGTCTATAATGGAGGCAAAATTATTATATGCATCACCAAGATTAATGATAATAAGTTGTGCTATTGCAGGTGCTAAATGGGGTGTGCAAATAGTGGCAGCCTTGCTATTGTTAAAAGAAAAAAAATGGGTTTTTATCCGCCATATTGCTTTTGTATGTTTAGTAGGTTCTTATTTATTATTGCCTTATTGCATATTCAATTTTGTACAATTGATTGATAAAAGTTTTTTAGCATCGCTTGTAATTGCAGTGCTTGTAATGATAGCAATGTATTACCGTGCAG
>JANXOQ010000452.1 GCA_025357775.1 Ferruginibacter sp.
ATAAGCCTTGCAAGTTGCTTTAGGCAAGAATTTTCATTTAGTAATAATATTGTTTTTTGCAAATTTTTCTCAGTGGTTTTACAAACCGTTATTCAATTACATTAATAAACCCTCATATTTATAAAAGTTGTAAAATATTTTGGGATAAAAAGTAAATTCAATAGAGCAACAAGCTCTTGAATCAATATAGAACATGTAGAAATGGGTTTAATATTTGCAGATTTACAAACCAAAGTAACTGCTTTAACTTATTTGCATTTATGAATACATTTACTAATTATATAATCATTTCGGCTGAAAAATATTCGAACCTCTTTATATATACATCCAAAGAAAATTACTTTGTATTTAAAGCCCCAAAAACCAAATGTTCTAAATAAGCTTCAAGGTCTTTAGGGTTTTTCTTTTTGCTACAATCACTTAATCGAGGTAGATGGTGCATAAAATAATATTGCATATGTGCAGTTTCAACAAGTGTACTTGCTAGTGATGCAGCGTATTTGTATTTAGGATTATATTCTTTAAAAAGTGAAGAAATTCTTACACATAAATCTTTATAAGGTTTATAAAACAACTCTTTATTATTAGCATCTACATCTTTACTCAGATACGTTTTGCTCCCCTCCGCTATTGCGATATAATACAAAGGTTCTACATCAAAACCACCAAAATTATCATTGGCATTATCTTCCCACACCAAAATATCTACCAATTTTATAATTTTTTCAGCAGGACTCTTAATATTGTTCAGTTGAAAAATTACTTGAAATTCAACAAATGCCCAATATAAATCTACTAAGTATATTAATAATTTATGTTTGTTTTCAAAGTATCTATAAATGGTAGCTTCGGTACTGCTAATTTCAACAGCTAGTTTTTTAAATGTAAATTGTTCATAGCCTATTATTGAAATCATTTTAATAGAGTTTTTTATTATTTGTTTGCCAATTTCTGTACCATCAGGATCTCTCAGGTATAAATTAACATTCATCTTTACTCTAAAATCTACTTGCATATTTTTTATTTAAAAGACAAATGTATTGGATAATAGTAGTAAAGCAATCAAAGTAAATAAAAAATAATTATTTATAATAGTAATACTATTATTATGTATAGTTTTGTTATATTTACACTTTAAATGTAAAAATGGAGAATGTTAATACAATATCAGCGGCACTAAAAAAACTGCATAATCTTATTATGACTGACAAAAAAGATGTAACTTCTGTGTACTTTTTTGCAATTGTTGGCGGGCTTATTTCACTTTCTTTACCATTGGGTATACAAACTATTATAAATTTTGTAATAGCCAATACCTTATCTACATCAGTAGTAATGCTTATAATAATAGTAATAGGTGGAGTTTTTTTAAATGGATTTGTGCAAGTGCGCCAGTCTCAAGTTATTGAGCGTATTAGGCAAAAAATATTTACAAGATATACTTTAGAGTTTAGTCATAAAATACCAAAGCTTAACTTGGAAGAAATGGATAACTATTACTTGCCAGAAGTTGTAAATCGTTTTTTTGATATTAAAGCATTGGCAAAAAGTATAGAAAAATTGTTGGTAGAAATCCCAACTTCTATCATCCAAATATTACTGGGTTTAATTTTGCTTTCGTTTTACCATCCATTATTTATTGGCTTTGGTGCTTTTGTATTAATAGTATTAGTAATTATTATAACCCTTACTTCTCCAAAAGGGTTTCATACAAATATGCAATCTAGCGACTACAAATATAAAACTGCTGGTTGGCTACAAGAAATTGCAAGAGGTGCAAAAACATTTAGATATAGCAAAGGCACATCATTGCACATGCAAAAAACCGATGAATTAGTAAGTGAATTTTTAGAAAGTAGAACTGCCCATTTTAAAATTTTAACCACTCAATATTGGAGTCTTATTTTATTTAAAATTTTAATAGTAGGTACAATGCTGATTGCAGGTACTTGGTTATTACTAAATCAACAAATAAATGTAGGGCAATTTATTGCAGTAGATATTGTAATAATTTTAATAATTTCTTCTGTAGAAAAATTAATAGCTACGATGGATAATGTGTACGATAGTTTAACATCAATAGAGAAGCTAGCAAAAATTGTTGATAGAAAAATAGAAAGTAGTGGCAATCTAATTTTTGATAAAACAAGTGGTTGTGCAATAGATTTTGTAGATGTAAATTTTTCATACCCTGATGGTAGTAAAGCGTTAGCTGATACAGATTTTGAAATAACTAGTAACGAAGTAATATGTATAAAAGGTAAATCAGGAGCAGGGCGTAGTACTATATTGCGTTTACTTACTGCAGCATACCCCAGTTTTGAAGGAAGTATTTTGCTAAATAAAATACCAATTGGAAACTACAATCTAAATAGTTTAAGGGCGCAAACAGGCATTATGCTACACGATCAAGATATTTTTAAAGGAACTATTTTAGAAAATCTTACAATGGGTAGTGTAGATATTAGCATGAAGGAAATAACAGATATGGCAGATAAAATTGGCTTTACAGAATTTATTATGGCCAATAAAAATGGTTACGATACTTTACTTGATCCAATGGGGAAAAGGCTTAGTAACAATGTAAAACAAAATATAAAATTATTAAGAGCATTACTTGGTAAGCCAACTTTAATTTTGTTAGAAGAACCGCTAAGGCATTTAAGTACTATTCAAGAAAAAATAATGATGGATTATCTAATAAATGAAAGCAATGCTACTGTAATAATTATAAGCAATGATAAAGATATACATGTATTGTGCAATAAAGTATTTGAATTAGATAATGGAGGAATAATCGGTTGAAGGTTTTAAGTCTAGAATTTAAGGTTATGTGAACCTATAATTTTTTAATAGAAACTTTAAATTTTAAACATTTAACTTTTTAAAATGGAAACAGAGTATAAATATTTAAATGAAACTTTGGAGCAACTTCCAACTGATACGAAATTAAAAGCATTTACTCATATTTATAGGATAGGTCGTACTCGTGCTGGCAAGCTATGGTTTGGGGGAATTATACTTGCAGTACTAGTACTCCTATTTTTGCCATGGACTCAAAATATTCGAGCCAAAGGCAATATAACGGCCGTAAAGCAAGAGCAAAGACCACAGGAAGTAAATAGCATTATTGCAGGAAAAATTGTAAAATGGTATGTAAAAGAAGGAGATTTAGTAAATGCTGGAGATACTATTTTACAACTTGGTGAAGTAAAGCCTGAATATTTTGATCCACAATTATTACAGCGTACACAACAACAAATTACTGCCAAACAGAATAGTGCTACGGGTTACGAAAATAAGGCTGCCACAGCACAAAATCAAGCAAGTATATTAGCAAGTGGTAGAAATTTAAAGTTAGCATCTATAAATAATAAAATACAACAACAGCAGCTAAAAGTTAATATTGATGAGATGGATTTGGTTGCTACAAACAATGAAGTATCAGTATATAAAAGGCAAATAGATGCAGGTAAGATTATGCTAGATAGTGGAGCAATTTCTCTTGTAGACTTTGAAAAAAGAAAAGTAAATTATCAAAATGGTTTAGCAAAAATAAATAGTGGAGAAAATAAATTAGCACAGAGCAAACAAGAATTAATAAATCTTCGGATAGAGCAGAATATTGCTACCATGGATTACAATGATAAAATATCGAAAGCAGAAGGAGATAAATTTAGCTCTCTTTCTAATGCAGCATCTACCGATGCAGATATAAGTAAATTACAAAATACATATAGTAATTATGATGCACGAAATAAATTATATTTTGTAACCGCATCGCAAAGTGGACAAATAACAAAAGCAAAGAAAGCGGGTATTGGCGAATTATTGAAAGAAGGTGAAATGATAGCTGAAATTGTACCAGATATAATAGAGTATGCAGTAGAGATGTACATAGACCCTATGGATTTACCTTTATTAAGCAAAGGGCAAACTGTACGTTTTATTTTTGATGGAGTACCCGCCATAGTATTTAGTGGCTGGCCAAAAAGTAGCTATGGCACATTTGCTGGTGTGGTAAGCGCTGTAGAAACAAATGTAAGTAGCAATGGAAAGTTTAGAGTGTTGGTAGTAGAAGATGCTAAAGATAAAAAATGGCCACAAACCCTTCGGATGGGTAGCGGTGCACAAGGCATTGCGTTGTTAAAAGATGTGCCAATTTATTATGAACTTTGGAGACATATTAATGGTTTTCCAGCAGAGTATTATCAATATCAAGATAAAAAAGAACCCCAAAAGTATTAATCGCAATTTCAATAGTTTACAAAAAATACAATGTGTTTTAAAATATCTTTATCTGAATGAAAAAAATAACTTTTACCTTGTTTTATTTGTTTTATTTTTTATGCTCATTTGCACAAAATGAAAGAGTACTGTTTGTTGAAGATTTTATTGAAAAAGTAAAGGCACACCATCCGCTAGCAAAAGTAGCAGGCTTGCAAATAGATATAGCAAAAGCAAATTTACTAGTAGCCAAAGGAGGATTTGACCCTGCTTTGCAAATAGACATGAGTAGTAAAATGTTTGATAATAAAAATTATTATAATTACAATGATGCAGAGTTAAAAATACCTATGCCAATTGGAGATTTAAAAACAGGTATTGAAAATAATAGTGGTAAGTTTTTATCAAGTGAAGTGTCAAGTGGAAGAAGTAGCTACTTTGGTTTTGAAGTTCCTTTGGCTAAAGGTTTATTAATAGATAAGCGAAGAGCATTTTTGCAGCAAGCGAAAATTGCTTTGCAACAAAATAATGCACAACAAAAAGCAATGTTAAATGAGCTGTTGCTAGATGCATATATTTCTTACTACCAGTGGGCAGGGGCTACAAAATTGTATAATGTGTTTGCCAATTATGTACAAATAAGTTACAATAGACTGAAGCTTGTAAAAACAGCTGTAGAAAATGGAGACAGACCTGCTATGGACTCAACGGAGGCTATTACACAATTGCAAAATTTTGAATTGCTGAAGGCAGATGCTAATTTAAAACTAATAAGTGCCTCACTTGATGTAAATAATTTTATATGGGATGGAAAAGGTATACCACAAAATATTGCAAATAATGTAACACCTGACACTTCATTTTTTACTAATAATATGTTTCAAAAATTACAAATTGTATTACAAAATAATGGTTTGCAAAATCCGTTATTGATGCAATATAAATTTAAAATTGATGGATTAAGAGTAGATAAAAGATTAAAGTATCAAAATTTATTGCCCACTGTAAATCTAAAAGCTAATTTTTTAAATGATAATTATAATGTTACTAAAAATTTTGGTTCTTCGCTTTTAGAAAATTTTAATAGATGGGGATTAGATATTAAAATACCAATAAGATTTAGAGAGGGTAGGGGGCAGTATAATCTAGCAAAATTGAAAATTGTAGAAAGTACACTAGAGTTAAAACTAAAAACACAAGAAATAGATAATAAAATAAAAGATTACACCAATCAGTTTTTTTTACTACAAAATCAAATACAAATTGCAATTGATGCATTAAGAAATTATAGTAGCTTATTAAAAAATGAACTATTGCGTTTTAAAAACGGAGAAAGTAGTTTATTTTTTGTAAATACTAGAGAAAATAAAGTAATAGAAATGCAACAAAAAATTATAGAATTGCAAGTAAAATTGTTAAAAGCTAAATATACTTTTGATTGGGTGGCAGGACTTATAAATTAAAAAAAGCGACACTTTTAAATGCCGCTTTTACAATTAAATTATTCTCCTCCTTCAATTCTAAAAGAGACTTTACAAATTACCCCCCACGATACAATTTCTCCATTGCTTACATGTACCTTTTGGTCTTTTACCCATACTGAGTCTACATTTCTAATAGTTTTAGAAACTTCTTTTACTGCTTCTTTTACAGCATCTTCAAAACCTATTTTTGAAGTTGCTATTACTTCGATTACTTTTACTACTGCCATAATTGCTTCGTTTTAATTGTAAAATTAAATAATATAAAAATTAAATTTACAACTTAAAATAGTAATAAACTGTAAAATTAATACAACACTATTTTCTGTTTTTTTGAGCAAGAGCAGCAACAATGAGTGTACATTGGTTTCTGGCTGTCTGTAGTAGTCTTGCACGCAAGTGGTTTTAAACTTTGAAGTATATTTGTGCAAGAGCTACTACTGCCCATCCAGGCTAGTTTTAGCGAAGAATCTTCATTGTACTTTTATTATGCAGTAGATTAAATATTAGATTATGCAACTAACAAAAATCAAAAATTGAAAAAAATATCAACAATACCCAAATTGAGTCGATAAAATGTTTTGTCAAATATGAACCTAAATAGTGATGTAATGTTAAAAAGTAAAACTAGCTTTAGAATTTATTAAGGAGAACGAAGATTTCTATTTGCCAAATCCAAAAAAATAATTTATGAAAAAATTATTATTATTCACTCTTATTACATTTTTGTTTTCCTGTTTCTCAAATAAAAAAATGACAACAAATAATAATGTTCAAAAGTCCACTATCCCTATTTCACAAAAAGAGACAGCTGGTAGAGTTGCTAATCAAGGCCACCGAGGCTGCCGTGGCTTAATGCCCGAAAATACAATACCTGCAATGATAAAGGCACTAGATTTAGGCGTTACTACTTTAGAAATGGATATTAGCATCAGCAAAGACAAAAAAGTTTTTCTTAGCCATGAGCCATTTTTTAACCATGAAATAACTACTAAGCCAGATGGTAGTTTTATTGATGAAAAAGACGAGAAAAATTACAATATGTATTTGATGAATTATGACAGTATCAAAAAATACGACGTAGGCATGAAGCCCCATCCACGCTTTGCGCAGCAGCAAAAAATGAAAGTTGTAAAACCATTATTGGCAGATGTATTTGCAAGCATAAAGCAAGAAATGATGACAAGGAATAGGCCTTATCCATTTTACAATATTGAAACAAAAACACAACCAGCTACTGATAATATTTACCACCCTGCACCTGATGAGTTTGTAGAGTTGCTTATGAAAGTGATAAAAGAAAATGGTATGGAAGATTTTGTAATTATACAGTCTTTTGATTTTAGAACATTACAATATTTGCATCAGCATTACCCTACTATAAAAACCGCTATGCTTATCGAAGATTATGATAATCGTACTTTGGAAGCACAAATAAAAGATTTAGGTTTCACTCCTACTATTTACAGCCCTGCTTTTGTATTGGTAAATAAAAGTTTAGTAAATAAATGCCATCAACAAAATATACAAGTCATTCCATGGACGGTAAATGATAAAACAAAAATGATTGAATTAAAAGTTTTGGGAGTTGATGGAATTATCAGCGATTATCCGAATTTGTTTAATGAATAATATTTAAAATTTAGTTTTACAACTTAACTTTTTAAACCAAAAATATGCCTCATAAATTCACGCTAGAATACGCAAAATATTTAGATGAGAAAGACCCTTTAAAATCATTTAGAGAAAAATTTTATATTCCTTTTGTAGGCGATAAACAAGCTGTTTATTTTTTAGGAAACTCACTTGGTTTACAACCAAAAACGGCACAAGATGAAGTCTTAAATGTAATGGAAAATTGGGCAAACTTTGGTGTGGAAGGTTTCTTTATGGGTGATGAGCCTTGGCTAGATTACCATAAAGAAATAACTCCTTTAATTGCAAACATTGTGGGTGCAAAGCCAGCGGAGGTTGTAACTATGAACCACCTTACGGTTAATTTACATTTGATGATGATAAGCTTTTATAATCCTTCTGCTACTCGTTATAAAATTATTTGTGAAGCAAAAGCGTTTCCATCTGACCAGTATGCTTTTGCAAGCCAAGTAAAAATGCATGGTTTGAATATAGAAGATTGCATTATAGAAGTTCACCCAAAAGCAGGAACGGAATTAATAACTACAGCAGATATTTTAGCAGCAATAGAAGTGCATAAAAATAGTGTAGCATTGGTTTGTTTTGGTGCTGTGAATTACTACACGGGGCAAGTTTTTGACGTAGAGAAAATTACAATAGCTGCTAATAATGTAGGTGCTTATGCAGGTTTCGATTTGGCACATGCAGCCGGTAATATCAATTTGCAATTGCATAATTGGAATGTTGATTTTGCTTGCTGGTGTAATTATAAATATTTGAACAGTGGGCCTGGCGCAATTGCAGGGGCATTTATACATGAAAAGCATTTGCAAAACAAAAACCTAAAAAGATTAGAAGGTTGGTGGGGCAATGATATCAGCAATCGTTTTAAAATGGAAAAAACGTTTACACCTGCATCAAGTGCGGAGGCATGGCAAATGAGTACGGCTCCTATAATGTTATTGGCGGCACATAAAGCATCGCTTAATATTTTTGCAGATGCAGGTTTTGATAATTTGATTGTAAAAAATAAATTGCTAAGCGAATATTTATTTTATATCTTAAAGGAAATAAATACAGGAAATAAATTTGAAATTCTTACCCCAATAAATCCTAATGAAAGAGGTTGCCTAGTTTCATTGTTTGTTTATAAAAATGCTAAAGTCATTTTTGATGAGTTTATAAAAAATGGAATTTTTGCAGATTGGAGAGAGCCAAATGTAATAAGGGTTGCAGCTATACCATTATACAATACTTTTGAAAATATTTATTTTTTTGGCACAATTTTACAAAAACTTTTAACAAATAATTAATGTACAAATTAACACACTATACAGAAAATGAACAAGAGCTCGTAATTGATTTTATGAAAGCAAATTCATTTGCAATAATTACAGGTTTCGGCTCAGCATATCCTGTTGCCACACAAATACCTTTGGAAGTAGAAGAAAAAGAGGGTAAGCTTTTTTTGAGTGGGCATATAATGAAAAAGACAGACCACCACATTGCGTTTGAAGCAAACGAAAATGTGTTGGTCATTTTTAATGGCGCACATTGCTACGTTAGTGCAAGTTGGTATGCCAACCCACAAACGGCTTCTACATGGAATTACATGACGGTACATGCAAAAGGAAAAATAAAATTTACCGATGAAGAAGGTACTTACGAAGCCATAAAAGCAGTAACCAATAAATATGAAGGCACAGAAACTATTGCAGCATTTAATAATATGCCAAAAGAATATACCATGCAGCATATAAAAGCAATTATAGGTTTTACAATAGAAGTAGAAATTTTAGAAAATGTTTTTAAACTAAGTCAAAATAAAACAGATAAAGAAAAAATTAATATTATTGAAAAGTTGAGGGAAAGAAATAAAAATGATGATGATATACAGATTGCAAACGAAATTGAAAAGAGGCTAATTTAATTATTATTTTCGTTTTTCTTTTTGTCCTGAGTTTTGTTCGTTTCTTTGT
>JANXOQ010000476.1 GCA_025357775.1 Ferruginibacter sp.
AGTTCTTTTTTAAAATATTTCTTTAATGGTGTTTTATAATTTTCGGTAAGTTTTTTTGCTTTTATAAATTCAATATTTACTAAAGAATCACTAGTAGATTTTGATTCTAGTATTAAATAACCATTTGCATTACGTACATCATCTTTTAACCTACTTGCTTCTATATCTTTTAACCAACCATTTTCTTGTGCATTTTTTGCAATACCAGCAGCTCCTATTTTATCATAATTATTTAAGTCCGCTTTAATGTTTTCATAGTTGGGCATTGCCTTTGCTAGCTTTTCTTCAGCCGTGGCTAAAAACTTTATATTTACGCTATCTGTAGGTTTTGCAGCTAGTTTTTCTTTACCTTCTTTTATCTCTGCTTTATATTTATCTACCTTTAAAAATTTTTGAAGTCCTTTATCCATTTTATTAACTTCAAATTTATTGAAAGCAATAAAAGTGAAAAATGTTGCAAGTGCTATTATTCCTATTCTAAGCCAAATGTTTCGCATAATGGTAACAATCGTTATGAATATGGATATGAACATTCCCACTATAGGAGCAAGAAAAATGAAAATTACAATTTCAATGATGGTACTTGATTCAATAATACTAGCCCAACTTACACCTATACCTTTTGTAGCTATGCCATGTGATATAGCTGCACCCGCAAGCCCACCTATGAGTGTGTGTGACGATGAGGATGGAATACCATACCACCAAGTGAGCAAGTTCCAAAAAATTGCTGCAATAAGGCCAGCAAGTATTACGGGCAGCGTAATAAATTCTTTGTGTACTGTTTTGCTAATGGTATTGGCTACTGCATGGTCTTTAAAAATAAAATAGGCTACCACATTAAAAAGTGCTGCCCAAAGTACGGCCTGAAAAGGGGTAAGCACTTTTGTAGAAACTACGGTAGCTATTGAATTTGCTGCATCATGAAACCCATTGATGTAGTCAAATATTAAAGCAAGTACTATGATTACAATTACTAGAGTCATCTTTATTATAATGTGCTAATTTGATAATTTGCTGATATGCTAATATTCAACTTTTAGTGTTGGATTTTCACAATAATTAGGTTATGCGTACTTCACAATAATACTTTCAATTACGTTTGCAGCATCTTCACACTTATCGGTTACAATTTCCATTACTTGGTAAATTTCTTTTTTCTTTATTAGTTCTTTTACATCAGATTCTGTTGCAAACAAACGCTCAATACTCATATCATAAATATCATCTGCTTGGTTTTCTATGCTGTTTATAGATACCAATGCATCGGTTATTTGGCGCATATTTTTCATATTACGAAGTTCTAATACTGCGTTATGCACTGCTACACAGCCAAGTGGTATAATGTCACCAAATTTTCTGATACCAATATCATCAGGATTTACTCTATAAAAACTTATTTTTTTTGCAGTTGCATAAATATAATCAGCAATATCATCTAATGCAGATGCTAGATGATGAATATCTTCTCTATCAAAGGGCGTAATAAAATTTTTGCCAAGCTCTAAAAATATTTGATGGGTATGCTCATCATTTACATGCTCCATATCTTCTATTTCTTTCAAATATTTTGCACGGGTATCATAGTCAGGTTCATTTACCATTTCTTTTAATTTATCGCCCATTTTCACAAGCTCTTTTGCTACGTTTTCAAATAATTGATAAAAAATTCTGTCTTTTGGTAAAAAAATTTTTAGGATTGAGTTTATACCTGCCATATAATTATGATTTACTAGCAAAAATAGTATTATGGCACTTCTTTGAGTTTGGTTTGCAATTGGTAACTATTTGTTAACATTACAAATGTTAAGTTAATTTCCAAACAAATAGTTTGTCACTTAACAATTTGGTAACATATGCTTCACAATGGCATAACATTGAAGTATTCACTTTGCATTCAAATAACAAATAGGTATGAGAGCATTATTATTATCATTTGCATTACTACTAATAGCACTAATTGGGACTGCACAAAAAGGAAAAGTAGAAGGCAAAGTAACGGATGCAAAAACTGGGCAGCCGCTTACAAAAGTATCTGTTATTGTAAAGCAAGGAGGTAAAGGTGTAGCAACAGATGTAGAAGGTAGATACATTTTGATAATACAAGGAGAAAAATTTGTTTCCCTTACATTTTCTTATAATGGTACTAGCCAACAAATAGATAGTATAGAAGTAAAAGAGGGAGGGGTAACTATACAAGATTTTTCATTAACACAAAGAGAAAAAACAGAGGAAGCGGTAGTAGTTCGTTCTACAAGTACTGCACGAAAAGAAACTGCTGCATCGTTAATAACATTTCAAAAAAATACCAATACGGTAGCTTCTGTTATATCTGCCGAAGCTATACGTAGAAGCCCCGACAGAAACACAGGCGAAATTTTAAAACGTACACCTGGTACAAGCATACAAGATGGTAAGTTTATAATTGTACGTGGGCTTGCAGATAGATACAATCAAGCCATGCTTAATGGAATTTTACTTACAAGTACTGAGCCTGATAGAAAAACATTTTCTTTTGATTTGATACCTGCGCAGATGATTGACAACATCATTATCAACAAAGCATTTGTACCAGAATACCCCGGTGAGTGGGCTGGTGGATTGATACAAGTAAATACTAAAGACATACCTGCAAAAAACTTTTTAAATATACAATTAGGTACTGGATTTAATACACAAACTACTGGCAAAGATTTTTATAAAGATGCACAAGGTGGTAAAACAGATTGGTTGGGTATAGATGACGGCACAAGAGCATTGCCTGCTTCATACACTACGAAAACTAATTTTGATACTATAGGTGTAACTGGTGATATAGGCAAAAAAACACTTATTGGCAAAGACCTAAGAAACTCTTGGGCAGCAGCAAAAATAACAGCGCCTATTAATGCATCCGTGCAAATAAATGGAGGCTTTGTAGGTAAATTATTTGGCAAAAAAATTGGAGGAAGTGTAGGAATATCATACAGCAAAAATTATAAATTTCAAAAATTATTAAACCAGTCGAATAATATTTTATTGGATGGTGGAAAGTTTACAATGGCTAGTAGTTTTGATGATGAAAAATATGTACAAGAAACAAGTGTAGGAGGGTTGGTAAATGTTTCAATGCAATTAAACTCTTTAAACAAAATATCTTTTAAAGCAATTATAAATACCAACGGTAGTAATTCTGTAATTAAAAGGAATGGTGTAGACCGTTCTAGAATACCTGATACATTAATACAAGGAAATGATTTTACGTTTAAGCAAAATACTTTTTTTACAACTCAACTAAATGGAGAACATGGTATAAGTAAAAGTGTAAAATTGAAATGGTATGGGGCCTTTAATATTTTAGATGGGTATATACCAGACCAAAGAAGACTGGCTTACAGTAGAGAAAAAGTAACAGATGTGCCATTTGCAATACTAGGAAATTCATTATTACAAACTAGTGGTAGTCGTGTTTTTCAAAACCTAAGTGATTATATCTATACTGGTGGTGGAGATTTGTCTTATACATTTAATGCATTTGCAAAAAAGCATACTTTAAAGACAGGGTACATGTTTCAAATAAAAGATAGATTATACGATGCACAGTTATTTGCAAATTATCTACCAACAGAAAATGCAGCTTTAAAGATTTTAACTCCCGATAAAATATTTGCACCTGAAAACTTTGGAACTGGTTATGATAACAAAATTGCTTTTGATGCAATTAAAAATCAAAATTTTAGGTATTTAGCCAATACTATTTTAAACGCAGGGTTTTTACAATTGGACAATGAGATTGGTAAAAAACTTAGAGCAGTATGGGGATTGAGAATAGAAAATTACGACCAACTAATAGGTAGTGTAAAAAAGTATGACAAGCGTTTTTTAAATACAAATCAAACAGATTTTTTACCAGGTGTAAATTTAACTTACAAATTAAATAGCAAAACAAATATTAGGGTTTCAGGCTCACAAACAGTTATACGACCAGAGCTTAGAGAGCTTGCTGCACTTAGTTTATATGATTTTGAATTGAATGCTTCTGTAATAGGAAAGCCAACATTAAAACGTACTAAAATCATAAATACCGATGTTAGATATGAGCTTTATCCAAGAGCAGGAGAAGTTTTTTCTGTAGGTGTTTTTTATAAAGATTTTAAAGATCCAATAGAAGCATCATTTAGTGCTACAGGTGGCGGTTCATTTGAATTTGTAAATCCTAATAAAGCATATTCCTATGGTGTAGAATTAGAATTTAGAAAAAAATTAGATGTAATACCAGCATTAAAAAACTTTACATTTCAATCTAACATTTCTTTAATAAAAAGCAATGTTTTAGATGAAATTTTAAAAATAAATAGACCATTGCAAGGGCAAAGTAATTATGTAATAAATGCAGGCTTGCTGTACGATATTGAAAAATATGGCATTAATATAACTACCCTTTTTAACATGATTGGCAGTAGAATTTATTTGGTAGGTGAAGGTGGTTTTGCTGGTGGTACGCCTGATGTGTGGGAAGCCCCAAGACCATTATTAGATTTTCAAATTGCAAAAAAAATATTACAAAAAAAGGGAGAACTTAAATTAAACATAACAGACATTATTAACCAACAACAAATTTTTTATCAAAATAATACAATTAATAAAAATTTTGAATTAGATAAAACAACAGATGCATATCGTTTTACAAGATTAGGTGGAACAACTTTTAACCTCACTTTCAATTACTCATTATAACATTAAACAAACTATTAAAATGAAAAAGTACCTTTTATTATTATCCGCTGTATCAGCATTGGCAATTATAAGTTGCAGAAAAATAGAAACAGATGGAGAGAAAGAAATAGTATATGTAAACCAAGGTGGTGGTGGTAGTACAGGGCAAACAATTGTACTTACAGGTAGAATAGCTGAAGACATTACGTTAAAAAAAGCAAATACATATATCTTAAAAGGATTGGTGTATTTGGTAGGTAACAAGACCATGACTGTAGAAGCTGGTACGGTAATTAAAGGCTCATTTACAGGTGCAGATGTAGCTGCTTTAATAATAACTCGTGGTTCAAAAATAAATGCAATTGGTACTGCTACAGAGCCAATCGTATTTACTACATCATCGCCTAACCCACAAAGCGGTGACTGGGGTGGTATAATAATATGTGGCAGAGCAAGTATAAACTCAACCCTTAATGGAAAGTATGGTTTGTTTAGGGTTGAAGGTGGAGTAGATAATTCATTTGGAGACGGACTAGCTGGTAATGGTGATGCTGCAAACCCTGCTGCTATAGATAATGATAACTCTGGCACACTAAGCTATGTACGTATAGAGTATGCTGGGTATGCATTTGAGCCAGATAAAGAAATTAATAGCCTTACAATGGCAGCTGTAGGAAGTGCCACTACTATAGACCACGTAGAAACTTACCTTGCAAAAGATGATGCGTTTGAATGGTTTGGTGGTACTGTAAATTGTAAATATTTGGTAGCATCAAAAACACAGGATGATGATTTTGATACTGATAATGGTTATAGTGGTAAAGTGCAATTTGGTTTAATTATTAGAGATTCGGTAATTGCTGATGGTTCTAAATCGGAAGCTTTTGAAAGTGATAATAATGCTGATGGCACAACTGAAGGACCAAAAACTTCAGCAGTTTTTTGTAATGTAACTGCTATTGGACCAAGAGCTACATTAAGTAATGTTGGTAACAGTAATTATTTAGCAGGTGTGCAAATTAGAAGAAATTCTGCCATATCAATATTTAATTCTGTAATAATGGGCTGGCCTATTGGTATTTTGATAGATGCAAGTAAAGGTTATGCAACAGACAAAAATATCGGTGATAGTACATTACGTATAAGAAATACAACAATTGCAGGAAATACTGTTGATGTAAAATATGTTACTAACCCAATTCTTACAGGCGCATCAGATGCATCTATGCTTGCTTGGTATAACACGCCGTTTTATGGCAATACAATACTTTCAACATCTTTGGCTACAAAATTAATACAACCTTTTAATTATGGCGCAATAGACCCTACGCCTACTGCTGGAAGTAATGGTTATGCACCTATTGTAAGTGGCGCTAGTTTTACAGATGCTAAGTTATCAGGAGGATTTTTTACAATAGTAAATTTTAGAGGAGCGATATCACCAGCTGGTGTAGAAAGCACTTGGTGGAAAGGATGGACAAGATTTTAAAATTATAGTAAAGAGAAAATATTAAAGGCTGACAATGAGAATTGGCAGCTTTTTTATTTTGATAATATTTTTGTAACACCAGTTTTACAATTGCATAATAAATTAAATTGATCTTGCATAAAATTAAGATAATGAAAAAAGTATTTTCAACCCAATTCATCATTTTTATAATTGCTGTGTTGGTTGCTTTTGTTTTTACAATTTATGTAAGTAATAACGTAGCTAATAAATCAACTTTTTATTGGAATACCTTTTTAATAAATATAACTTTTATGGGAGATGCTTTTTTTGCATTTGCAATAATAATTTTTATGCTATTTTTTTTAAAACAAAAACTACTTGCCTCTAAGTTGTTAATTTCAATTATAATTTGTTTGTCAATAGTACAAGCAGTAAAAAATATTTTTCATACAGGAGCATTACAAATTTTCTTTGAATCTGGTATAACAGAAAATGATAGTGAATATGGTTTTGGCAGCAATATAATTTCCTCTCATACTGCAATTGCATTTACATTAGTAATTACATTATCTATGCACATACAAAAAATGTATGCTACAATATTATTTTTAACAACAGCTTTATTGGTTGCATACACAAGGCTGGTATTGGGTAATGATGATGTATCCTCCATCTTATTTTCAATAATACCCATTTTTACTACAACATATTTTTTTTATAAAACAGGTATAAAAAAAGCACCTATTTATGATTATTATTATAGAAGTAAAAAAGTAAATAAAGGATTTTTACAAAATGCTTTGAGAATGTAATTCTTTTTTTGCTGGCAATGTAAAGCCAAAACTAGTACCTACTTCAATTTTACTACGTACATGCATTGTTTGTCTATGAGCATCTAATACATGCTTACATATAGCAAGCCCAAGCCCACTGCCACCTACTTTGCGGCTTCGTGCAGTATCGGTTCTATAAAATCGTTCAAATATTCTTGGTAAATGTTCTTCTGATATACCGTCTCCGTCATCACTTATTTCTATCAATACATTTTTGCCATCTACATTATAAAAACTTGCTTCTATTGTACCGTTTTGTTTACCATATTTTATAGCATTCTCCGTAAGGTTTATAAAAACTTGTCTTATCTTTTCTTTGTCTGCATAAACATTTAAAGAAAATTCACATTCCTTTTTTATAAAGCATTTTATATTTTTTTCTTGTGCATTTATTTCCAAAGTTTCAAATACTTCTTTCATTAAATCTTGTATTACAAATTGCTGAAAAAGCATAATCATTTCACCACTTTCTAGCTTTGTTATTTCATCTAAATCATTTAATAAACTTGCAAGCCTTGTTATATTTTTTGAGGCATTTATTAAAAACTTTTCATTTATTTCATTATTATGTAAAGCCCCTCCTAATAAAGTTTCTACATAACCTTGTATAGCAAAAATGGGTGTTTTTAATTCATGACTTAGATTTTGCAAAAACTCTTTTCTATAAGTTTCGTTTTCTTGTAGCGTTTCTATTTCTTTTTTTTGTGAGGTTGCCCATTCCTCCACATCTGCACGCACTTCATCAATACCCTTTTGTGGTAAAATATTTTCGTAGTAAAACTCTTCTCTTTTTGTAGCTTTTGTTTGGTAAATAAGTTTGTATATAAGTTTTATTTTTCTATAAATAAATTTTTGAAGTGTAAATAAAATGAGTGCGTAGCTACCAATAAAAATTATAAGAAGTGAAGTTGGAAAAATATACCATATTGGCCTAAAAATAAACAAACCTATACTTATTGGTACAGATATAATGAAGGCAGTAAGTGCAGATAATTGTTGTGGAGATAAATTTTTATTAGAAAGCATTCTAAGACATTATACTGTTAGATATTAAACACAAGATAGTAAAGACTACATAAAACTTACTACAGATAAAATTTAGATTGTGAAAAAGTTGATGAATATTTGTAATTAAACATTCAATAAATAAGTGTATTAAAATATTATTACAATAATTTGTACGTTGTAAATTGTAATTCTCTATAAATAAAAAAACTTGCAAATTGTTGTCGCAAGTTTAATATTTACTGTCTAAAAAAGGTTATTTCAAATATCAAACTTATACCCCACACCCTTCACAGTACTAATACATTCTTCGCCCAGCTTTTGTCTAATTTTTCTTATATGTACATCTATTGTTCTATCACCAACAATAACTTCTGTACCCCATATTTTATTTAATATTTCATTTCTTAAAAATACTTTGCCTGGTTTAGATGCTAATAATGCCACCAATTCAAATTCTTTTCTGGCTAATATAATTTCTTCTCCTTTTAAGCTAACTATATACCGTTCTCTATCAATTTCAAAATCACCTACTGTTAGAATGCTAGGGCCATCGGTTTTCACTCTGCGCAATAAACTGCTAACTTTACTTAATAAAACTTTTGGGCTTATTGGTTTAGTAAGGTAATCATCTGCACCATTTTCTAAACTTTTTATTTCAGTATTCTCATCATTTATAGCAGTTAGAAAAACTATAAGCGTACCTGCAAATATTGATTGGTTGCGTAAAATATTACAAACTTCCAAACCATTTTTTCCAGGCATCATCATGTCTAAAATAATTAGATCTGGTTTTGTGGCTTTTGCTTTTTCTATAGCCTCATCTCCATTTTTTGCCGTCACTACTTCATAGCCCTCTCCTTTTAAGTTATAGGATAGTATTTCAATAATATCTGGCTCATCGTCTGCTATTAAAATCTTTTTTACAATGCTCATAATCGTTAAATGTTAAGCAAATGTAAAGGTTCTCTTTAGCCTTTGATACGCAATTTGTCTATTATTGCATTATCAAATTGTTAAGCTATGTAGCAACAAATACCAGCACTTAACAGTCTATTAAGAAATAGAATATTAAATTACACGATATTTACATTAGAACACTTTATATGAAGATTATATTTTTTACACTTACTTTATTTATTTTTAATACTACGGTTACTGCATTTTCTGATACTACAAATATTCCGATTGCTCGTAGAAGTAGGCATGATGATATTCTCAAAGAGCAAATAAATTGTGATAAATTAGATGGAAAAGAAGACGGAATTTTAAAATTAAGTACAAATGAAGAATATAATGCAGCAGTAACAAAAGCTTTA
>JANXOQ010000504.1 GCA_025357775.1 Ferruginibacter sp.
GCGTATTTTCTATTATTTTTTAATCCAACTATTTACTACAAAGCGTTTTTTTGTTTGAAAATTCGTTTCGAACTATTATTTTATTGTAAAAAAATGAAAATCTCTGCAAAATATGTTAACCAATTTTAAGATTATTTTTAATAATTGCTATACATAAATAAAAAATATTAATTTTTTATAAACAAAATAAATTAGCATTATGAAAATTACAATTCTATAAAATACAATATTTTTATAAGAATTTTTTTCAATTTCTTATAAACCAATCTCTCACTTGTACCTTTCGGTAATGTTGTAAGTAAAGTGAATTTAAAATTAGTTGCTCAGTTTAGCTTTACTTTGCTAACGGCAAATTTTGATGTAACTAAATTTAGATTAGAAAAAATATTAATAAAAAACTTACACCCATTTATGAAATTTATAAATAATTATTTCCATAACATTTTAAAAGTTGTTTTTACCATTTATGGTTTATTTATAATTAACCAAACTATTGCTCAAGATGCAATTAAACTTGCAAACAATTGTACATTTAACTGCGTACAAGAAAATATAAAAAAAACAGGTGAAACAAAATCCTCAGGCACAAGCGGCACTGGTGCAAACATTGATGTGCTCTATCATAAAATTTACTGGCGCATCAATCCCGATAGTGCAGTAAAATATATTAAAGGTGCTGTGCAAACAAATTTTAAAACGATACAAAACAATGTAACCTCAATAAGTTTTGATTTGCGTAATGGATTAACAATTGACTCTATAAAATTTCGTAATTTACTTCTACCTACAACAAACATTAATCATATAAGCAATATTGTTACCATCAATCTTGGAGTTACTCTCAATAATAATTTTATAGATTCGCTTATTATTTTTTATCAAGGTACGCCATCAGCCGTTTCTGGTGCAGCACAAGGGTATCAAAAAGCTACAAGTACCACAGCAGGCAATTATATTACTACACTTTCAGAATCGTATGAAGACAGAGATTGGTGGCCATGCAAGCATGATATGCAAGACAAAATAGACTCAATGGATATTACTGTAAACGTACCTTGGGCCTCCCCATTAGCTGCCGATACATTTTGGGTGGCTTGCAATGGAAAAATGGTAGATTCTACAATAAGCGGAACCAATCGTTCTTTCACTTTTAAAAGTCGTTACCCCATTGCATCATATTTAGTTTTTGTATCTGTAGCAAAATATGATAGGCATTATCGCTCAATAAATATAGGTGGTACAAATGTGCAAGTAGTGTATAATTTATTAAAAGGAAAACCTGCTGCCACCATTAGCAATATACTAGCAGCTATGGATAAAATGAATTTGGTTTTACAAGCTTTTAGCAACAAGTTAGGCGACTATCCTTTTAAAAATGAAAAGCATGGTTACTATGATGGGTTGCTTGGTGCAGGCGGTATGGAGCATCAAACTTTTTCGGGCATGGCTACAAATGCACTTACCAGTATAAGTACACTTGCTCATGAGCTTATGCACCAATGGTTTGGCGATAATGTAACTTTTGCCACCTGGAACGATTTATGGCTTGCAGAAGGTTTTGCAAATTATGGAGAAGTATTGGCAGCAGAGTTAGTACCGTCTTTGGGGCAAAATCCTTATAATATAAGAAACAGTATTAAAAATTCTGCACTCAGCTCCACCGTAAGTGCATACATACCCGATGGCAATATTGCAACATCCAATCTTATTTGGAATAGTAATTATGGCGGTGCAGTATATGTAAGAGGTGCAATGGTTGTATCAATGCTTAGAGCCATTGCTGGAGATACTAAATTTTTTGAAGCACTTACAAATTACCAAACAAACCTTGCAGGAAAATCCGTAAATGCAGACTCTTTAAAAAATTATTTTAATACAGTTTTAAACAGAGATATCAGTCCATTTTTTAATGATTTTGTAGGAGGCTCGGGCAGTGCAGCCTCTGCAATTGGTGGCAAAGGAAATCCAATAAACACAATCAATTGGAATAGCCCCATTGCAAATAAATTGGTTGTACAAGTAGCATCACAAACACAAAGCGCAAGCTCAAATGTTACCTACTTTAGAGGCCCAGTTGTATTGCATGTAAAAGGGGCTTTAGCTTTTCAAGATACCACTTTAAGTTTTTTTGATTGGGGTGCAGGAAATTTATCATACGCAGGTAACGGGCTAGGTGCACCCACTAGCGGAAATTTATTAACGTACGATTTATCTTTTACACCCACCACTGTTTTGTACGACGATAGTGCAAAAACATTGTCAACTGGCAGTACCATATTTGTACCAACTTTAAATGCAGGCGGTTTTAGTTTTAGTAATACCACAGTCGCAACTGCTTCATGCATTGCACCAGCAAGTATGCCAGTTACAATAACTACAAATGCAATAAATGGATTTGCAAATCCTATTACACTCTCTGTAATATCGGGTGTACCTGCTGGCACCAATGTAACTTTTAGCAATAACCCTGTTATACCAAACAGCAATTCAATTATTACGCTTAGTAACACCAATACCTTACCATCGGGTACTTACAATATTATTTTGCAAGGCGCAGCTACAGGTGCTATAAACCAATTAGGTACTATTTCTTTTGTAATAAACCCTGGTGTAAGCCCTGCTATTATAACACAGCCTGTAAGCAAAACTGTATGCGAAGGCGCAGATATTAATTTTACAATAGTTTCACCAACTGCCACAAATTTTCAATGGCAAGTAAGTACAAACGGTGGCACATCATGGGTTGATATTATTAGTGCAAATAGTCCAACATTAAATATATTGGCTGTACCAACTTCTCTAAACGGAAATTTATATCGCTGCCAAGCAAGCACTCTTTGTGGCATTACAAATTCTAATAATGCAACACTTGTAGTAAATACGCCTGTTGCAATTACAACGCAGCCAGTTAGTATTGCCCTTTGCGTAGGCCAATCAAATACATTTTGTGTAGCAGCTACAGGTAGTAACATATCATATCAATGGCAATCAAATACTACAGGTTGCACAGGAGATTGGGCAAATGTTGCAGGTGCTACAAATTCATGCCTTACCATAACTAATGCTTTAACCACAGCTTATTACCGTTGCATTATTTTCTCATCATCTTGCGGTACAAGCATTACTACAAATTGCGTTATACTCACCTTAAATACTGGCGTTATTATTTCCACACAACCAACTGATGTAGAAATTTGCGCAGGTACACAAGCCATATTTACTGTTGCGGTTACAAATACTCAAACTATTAATTACCAATGGCAAATAAGCACCGATGAAGGTGTTACATTCAATAATATAAATACAGCCAATACTGCAAATTATGTTATTGCAAATACAACAACAAGCAGTAGCAACAATCGCTATCGCTGTCTTTTAACAAATGCAACTTGTGCACCTACTACCACCAATATAGCTAAGCTTACTGTAAAAGCATTACCAACAATCACATTAACAGCCGCACCATATATTGCTTTGCTACCTACACAAACCACCATAATCACTGCTAATACTAGTCCTTCAAGCGGCGGCAGCATTATTAGCAATTGGTTTTACAACACAGCACCATTAAGTGTTGTAGCCAATAAATATCCAGTAACGGTTACCGAAATCGGAAACTATTTTGCAATCATTAAAGAAACTTATCCGAGCAGTTTACAATGCAGCAATACCTCTGCAACCATCACCATTACTGCCACTGAAAGCAATAATTTATATATTTTTCCTACACCAAACAATGGCACATTTAATGTATCGTATTACAATAATAGCCTTACAAATACTAAAAGAAATATTTCTATTTATGACGCCAAAGGGGCACTCATTTACAAAAAAGAATTTGCCAGCACAGGTTTTTACACCCTACTACCTGTAAACTTGCAAGCAACAAGCTCAAGGAATTATTTTGTAATAATTTTTGATGCAGAAGGGAAAAAATTAGCCGTAGGAAAGGTTTTTGTGAAATAATTTTTTTCTTATCGGTTAATATCCCAAACAACAGAAATCTTAAAAAGGAGGTTCTTTCAGTATAAGGATTGAGGAGCATGATCACCGACCCAATAATTGAACACCAGTACACCCGCTGTCTGTAGTAGTGCCGCAGCAGGTTGTATTATAATTTAAATTTCTTTTTTGCGGCAGCTACTACTGCCCATCGGGGCTATGCCAAACATAGGTAATTCTATTTGGCTTTTATTATGCAATAGTTAGAATGAAAATTTAGGACATATTTAAGCTAAAGTTTAATGCTATGTCGAATTTATACCCGTTATTATAAACGGACATTTTATTTTTAAAATATAAATACTAATTATAGAAAATATAACCAGATTTTAAACACATTATGCTTTTGTGTTTTTTAGTTTAATATTTTACCGAAACGAAATTGCAAAAATTTAGTAATGCTACACCTAAAAATACTTTATCTAAAAAAAGAAATCTTTAATAATTTATTGCTACAACTAATTTTTAATTTTACAACCTTGGCACATTCTCTCCAATTCCTAATCTATTTCTCACATAATTAGATTGTGAAGCATCTTCAAAATAAAACTCTAAAGAATCTGCATGGCGTAGGTTAGCGGTACCATCTAATATATTATTCAAATTTTCTGATCCACGTTCTCCATAAAAACTTGGGTCTATATCTAAAGCACCTGTATTTCTTTCCTGATGCGATAGTTCATGTATAAGTGTACCTGCATTAGTGTTATTTCCTAACACTTTATTTTGACTAAAATATCTATCCCCCAAACAGATTACATTTCGGTATTTATCATTAGCTACATTAGTATAACCATAAAACTCTTTATTACTTGGGTTAGAATCTCTAAAAAATATACCTAATTCAGGTCTTGTATTTAGTGTATATAATTCGGTCTTTATTGAAGTTCTTAACTTTTGGCTAATCGTCAATAATTGTTTTCGAATGTCTTCATATTTTACTACATCTTTTACATTAAGACCAAACCTTGCTTTTATAGAAAGCTGTTCATTTGGAGACATTTTAGAAAAATGTCCTTTGTTTAATTGGCTAATTCTGTACTCAACTAGCACTAATGCAATATTTAAATGTTTTTTTAAATCTTTCAATTCTGGCCCGTTAGAAATTCTTTTAATTTGAGATGGATCAAAATATACTCCAGAATATGGCATAACTAGTTTCTTTTAAAAGCATAAAATTTTTAATTTTTACCATACTTGTTTAATTTATTTTAAACAAATTGGTAAAAAT
>JANXOQ010000523.1 GCA_025357775.1 Ferruginibacter sp.
TAAAGTTTGTAATATTTGCCAAGTTGAAGAAACAACGCTGTACAGAATACAAATACAAAAAGGAAAAATATGGATTTTTGTTTGTACAAAATGTTGCAACAAAGCAAAAGATTTACCAATGTATAAATACGGTGGCACTTGGAAAGGCTACAGACATTAATATAATTTAATCCCTAAATGTTATAAAATCGTACTTTTTTAAAAAGTCTAGAATGCCAAAAAGAAATGCGCCAAATGATATTAAAAATTTAGATGACTTAAATAATTTGGAAATAATTGTTATAGACAAACGAAATGCAAAAAGAAAAGATGCAAAAAAAAATAGGAGAAACAGGCATTACAACAAATTATTTATTAAAATTGCTCTAAAAGACCATCTAAATACTGAAGAAGAATTTTAAATAACTAAAATAAAAAATAACATTATCCAATTTTCGAAAACATAATTATTAAAGAATTTCACTCCATAATTTTATCATACCCCTTTTAATAAATATCTAACAAAGCATTTGTACTAAATATTTATACTCAAATTTTTAATATTGCGATTACACGTTTTTTGAATTGCAATATCTTCATAATTTTATAACTACTTGTATATAATTATGGACAGTCATATTATTTCAAAATGTACAATATTTTATCTTCTAATTTTTAATCAATTTTAATGAAACATTCTATTTGCTGTACATTTGAAAAAATTGATTTAATGAGTTTTAATTATTTACCCTTAGACAGAAAAAATACAAATTTTGAACAAATAAAAAACTTACTGGCTTATGACCAATTAGTATCTATTACTTTTGATGCACATGATAAAATTTTAAAATGCAGAGAATATTTAGACAAGAAAATAAAAAATGCTGATGCGTTTTATTACGGCATTAATACTGGTTTTGGCTTTTTGCAAAATGTACAAATTGATGCAAATCAGTTAGAAGAATTACAAATTAATCTTTTAAAATCTCATGCATGTGGCTTGGGAGAGGAAGTGCCCGAAGAAATAGTGAAGTTGATGATAGTGCTAAAAATAAAATCATTGAGTTATGGCCACTCAGGCGTACAAATAGATACAGTAAAAAGATTGATGGATATGTACAATGCAAAAATGTACCCCATCATTTATACACAAGGGTCTCTTGGAGCATCAGGAGATTTAGCACCGCTTAGCCATTTGGCTTTGCCATTAATTGGTTTGGGAGAAGTGTATTTAGATGGCAAAAAAATGAGTGCTGCTGATGCGTTAAAAAAATTGGATTGGCAAAAAATAACATTGCAAAGTAAAGAGGGCATAGCATTGATAAATGGCACACAATTTATGAGTGCTTATGGCTTACATAATTTGGTGCAAGCGGAAAGATTAATGAATTGGGCAAATATTATTGCTGCCATAAGTTATGATAGTTTTAATTGTACTTTAGAGCCTTTGCACGAACGCATACATGCCATACGCCCACACATAGGTCAAAGAAATGTAGCTGCTACACTAAAAAGTTTATTATTAGACAGCGAAATTATATTGCAGAAAAAAACAAATGTGCAAGACCCATATTCTTTTCGTTGTATACCACAAGTGCATGGTGCTACAGTGGATACGATTAATTATGTAAAAAATATTTTCATAACAGAAATAAATTCAGTTACAGATAATCCTAATATTTTTCCAGAAGAAGATTTAATACTAAGCGGAGGAAATTTTCATGGACAACCACTTGCATTGGCAGCAGATTTTTTAGCAATAGCTATGAGTGAAATAGCTAGTATAAGTGAGCGAAGAACTTTTCAATTATTGAGTGGGCAAAGAGGCTTGCCAGCATTCTTAATTAAAAATTCAGGTTTGCATTCTGGGCTTATGATGCCTCAATACGTAGCTGCTGGAATAGTAAGTGAAAATAAGCAACTTTGCACCCCATCATCTATTGATAGTATACCTAGCAGCAACAACCAAGAAGACCATGTAAGTATGGGTGCAAACGCAGCAGTAAAATGCAAACGTGTAATTGATAATGTAGAAAAAGTATTGGCTATAGAACTACTTACAGCAGTTCAAGCTATAGAATTTAGAAGACCATTAAAGACATCTTTTTATTTAGAGGAAATTATAACTGCATTTAGAAAGGAAATTAGTTTTAATAATGCTGATAGAATTTTGCATAATGATATATTAAAAGCAATTAAATTTCTACATACTAAAAATATAATTTTAAATTAATAAAAATAATAAAGGGTTATTATGCTTGATGCAGAATCTGAAACAAAAATTAAAAGTTTAATTATACAACTTTCAAATTTATTAGATAAGAATTATGAATTAAATTTTAATTTTAGAAATCATTGTTATTTAAGAATTGCATACGATAATGCAGTTGGTAATAAATGGGATATTGAAGTAGTAAAACCTTTTACAAAAAATGCTAATATTGAGCAATTAAAAAC
>JANXOQ010000525.1 GCA_025357775.1 Ferruginibacter sp.
AGAAATATAATGGCTATCATCTACATTTACCACATGCAAATTTGGTTTAAAATCTGTTAAAACTCTTTTCACAGCTATTAAAACTGGTGTATCTTCTACATCCTTCATTTCAGAAGCAATCATTACATGCTCAATTTTGGTATAAAAAGCATCAGCTGGTATTATTAAGACGGGGCATACATTTTTTTCAGCCATTTTTAAAGTATTAGAACCAGAAAAACGTTGTGCCAATGCAGACTTCCCAGTAAGACCCATCACAATCATGTAAGTTGCTCTTACATGACAAAAAGCAGTAAGACTTTCTATAAAATCAGCACCAGATTCATTTAATATTTCAATATTTTGGTTTAGTGCTTGCAACTCTGTTTGTAGTACTGCAAGGTAATTATTGGCAATGGTTTCGTCCTCACTAGCATTGTAAAAATGATATAAAATTATATTTATGTCTTCTTTGTTTGCATACATTTTTGCCGCATAATGGGCCGCATTAAAAGATGTTTCAGAAAAATCTATTGGTACAACAATATTTATCATTTTTTATTTTTTTACAAAATAAGTTATTTTATATTAATGAAGCAAATCGATTACACATAAATCGTACATATTTAAAAAAAGGATATGAAGAATGTATTTATTGTAAGTATTGACTAATACTAAATTATTACATTTAAATACGTTAAGAGTGTATGAGATTAAAAACTAAAACAATTTTAAATTGAAATTTTTAAATTACAGTTTTACAAAACATGTAAGAACAAAAGGGCTAAATATAAAAAATTAGGCCTTGTCAAATATTTGGTACAATTATTGCAACTCTACATTTTTTAAAAATCAGCACATTTTATAACTAATAAAACAACTACATGAAGCAATCATTTATTCTTTTTTCAACATTCTTTATTTTTTTAGTATCAACTACAAATGCACAAAAATACAACGAAGGCAGTAGTTATACATCTGCAATTGGTATTAAATTTCTAGATGGTGCAGGTATCTCTTTTAAACATTTCATAAATGACAATGCTGCAATAGAGGGTATTGGCTTTTTTGGGGGAGGTGGTGCAAGAATAACTGGCTTATACGAAATACATTTTGATATCGAATCTGTAGATGGATTGAAATGGTATGTGGGACCGGGTGCGCACGTAGGTTTCTATAAAAATATTGGGGTCGTAGGTAATAGTAGTTTTATTGGTGTAGATGGTGTGCTTGGTCTAGATTATAAAGTAAAGAATGCACCGCTTAATCTTTCATTAGATTGGCAACCAACATTTGAGTTTGGTTTAAATAGAGGCTTTATAGGCAGCTGGGGTGGATTTGGAGTTAGATATACTTTTTAAAAAATATTTCCTTTTTATTTTTTTATATTATAGTGTGTAATTTTACGCACTATTTTTTTAATCTTTTTTATGAAACATTTTATTTTTCTATCATCATTAATATGCATTACCTGTTTTTCTTTTGCGCAAGATAAAGTTATTCCTTTTTCAAAAATAAACAAGGCTTTGCCTTTGCAAACGGTTGAAGTTTCTTGCGGACAATGTCAATTTAAAATGGAGGGAAAAGGATGTAACCTTGCGGTAAAAATAAAGGGTAAAACTTATTTTGTGGATGGTACAAATATAGATGCCTATGGAGATGCGCATAGCGATGATGGATTTTGCAAAGCTATTCGTAAAGGAAAAGTGCAAGGAAAAATAGTAGAAAATCGGTTTAAAATTTCTTACTTAAAATTATTATAAATCGCTTGACTGTTGTTGTTTTATCTATTCGTAAAATTAGACGCTTCATCAAAAGCTATATAAATTAACATAGCATTACTTTCACTTAAATATGACAACAGATTTTTCTTGGCTAAGCAGAACAGAACTTTTAATAGGCAAAACAGCTTTAAAAACCTTAGCAAAAAGCCACGTAATGATAGTAGGGCTTGGTGGAGTAGGCTCTTTTGCAGCGGAGTTTATTTGCAGAGCTGGCATTGGTAAAATGACAATAATAGATGGAGATGTTGTAGACTCGACTAATAGAAATAGACAACTACCTGCTTTTGCTACAAACCTTGGCCAGTCAAAAGCGCTTATAATGGCGGAAAGATTAAAAGCCATAAACCCAGAACTTGAATTAAATGTAATACAGTCATTTATTAACCCCGAAATGGTGAATGACTTATTAATGATTGCGCCAACATATTTGATTGATGCAATAGATAGCATTACTCCAAAACTTACTTTTATTACAAAAGCTTACGAATTAAAAATACCTATGGTTAGTAGCATGGGTGCAGGTGGTAAACTAGACCCAACTCAATTACAAATTGCAGATATTTCTAAAACACATCATTGTGTTTTTGCACAACAAATACGAAAAGTACTCAAACGCAATTATAATATTTATACTGGCATTAAATGTGTTTTTTCGCCAGAAGTACCAAAAAAAGAAAGTTTAATAATGACAGATGGAAACAATTATAAAAAATCTGCTTACGGTACAATTTCATATTTACCAGCAGTATTTGGAGCAGTGTGTGCAAGCGTTGTTATTAAAGATTTGATAGGGGGCGAGTAGGAATTCGCTTTCAGCTAATTCTCGGCTTATTTAATTGAAGGTGAATTTCTAAAAAAGCATCTATTAAATAGTCATTAATTTTTCTTTTATCGTTTTACAATAAAACGTTTATTAAATTCCATTTTACAATTTGCAAAAAATAATAAAAGAAATATAGATGATATGTGCAGCGCCATATCATATTAATCTGTGTAGTTATGTTATTACAAGTAAGAATGAAAAGTAATTAATTTTTAAAGCAGTATTTATAATTATGTCCAAACAATAATTAAACAAAAACCATTACAACATTTATCCCCTAATTTCGCTGTATGACGATAGAACAAATAAAGGCTCTGAGAGACCGCATAACGGTTTTGAAGAGATTTCTTTGATGTAGAAAACAGAACATCTAAAATAGCTAACGATAAACAACTTTCCCTTTCCCCAGGTTTTTGGGATGATAACACAAGGGCTACTTCCATTTTAAAAGAAACTAAAGTAAATGAGTTTTGGGTAAATATGTACTACAGTACAGATACAGCTGTGGAGGATTTTGCTGTGCTTTTTGAATTTTGGAAAGCAGGCGATATTACCGAAGAAGAAGTGAGAGAAGCATTTGATTATGCAAAAATCAAAATAGAAGAAGCTGAATTTAAAAGTACACTTAACGAACCCGAAGACGAACTTACCGCCATGCTACAAATAAATAGTGGAGCAGGTGGTACTGAAAGCCAAGACTGGGCAGAAATGCTAGCACGCATGTTTCGCATGTATGGTGAAAAACAAGGGTGGACAGTTACTGAAATGGACTGGCAATGGGGTGATGGTGCTGGTATAAAAACATGCACTTATAAAATTGAAGGCGCTTTTGCATATGGTTTTTTAAAGAGTGAAAGTGGCGTGCATCGCTTGGTGCGTATATCGCCATTTGATAGCGCAGCCCGCCGTCACACTAGCTTTGTGAGTGTTTATGTGTATCCATTGGTAGATAATACTATAGAAATAAATATAAACCCTGCCGATGTAAAAATGGAAACCAGTAGGAGTGGAGGTGCAGGTGGACAGAACGTAAACAAAGTGGAAACAAAAGTAATGCTTACTCATATTCCTACGGGTATAGTGGTAGTTTGCCAGCAAGATAGAAGCCAGCTAGGCAATAGAGAACTTGCTATGCAAATGCTAAAGAGTAGGTTGTACGAAATAGAATTACAAAAACGCAATGAGATAAAAGATGCCAATAATAGTAAGAAGAAAAAAATAGAATGGGGAAGTCAAATTCGTAGCTATGTTTTTCATCCATACAAAATGATAAAAGACCACCGTACCGATTATGAGGTAGGAAACGTAGGTCCAGTAATGGATGGAGAGATTGATGGATTTATAAAGGCTTATTTAATGGCGGAGAAAGAAGAATAATTTTTGTTTACCAGCATTAAAGCCTTGATGAAACTTTGGTGGCGTTCGCCTTATCGGCTGATAAAATTCAGTATTTCAATTTGGCTTTTATTGTGGAGTAGATTGTGTAACTTTATAGCATGAAAATGGAGAAACCAATTCTGGCAAGGCGTATTTTTTGGGATACTGATTTTGATAAATTGGAGTATGATAAAAATTACAAATCAATTATAGCAAGAGTATTTGACAGAGGAGATATAGATGATATTCGTCAAGTGCGGCGTTATTACGGAGATGAAAAAGTGATAGAAGCTCTTACTACAGTAAAATATCTGTTTGACGAAACCATACATTTTTGTGCTGGTATTTTTGAAATTCCAAAAGAAAATTTTAGATGTTACATTTTGAAACAGTCTTACCCAGTACAGTCGGGATTTTAAGGGAGTTAATGCTTATAAAAGAACTATCTGCTTTTAATTTAGTAGGCGGAACAGCTTTATCATTACAATTGGGACACAGAAAATCAGATGATATTGATTTGTTTTTGGATAAGGATTTTGATAAAAAAGAAATTATTCAAGTATTACAAAAGAATTTTGAAAGCAGATTTGTTTTGAAGTCTAGAGATACAAATCCACTTGGTGTTTTTGGATATATAGATGATATAAAAGTTGATATTTGTAAACATATTTTCAAAATTGTTGATGATATTGTTGTGGAAGATGGAATAAGAATGTGGTCTATCAAAGAAATTGCAGCTGCTAAAGTTCATGCAATTTCAAATAGAGCAAGTAAAAAAGATTTTTGGGATATAGATAGAATATTAGATATTTTAACTATTGACGAAATTGCATTTTTATATAAAAAAAAATACGAACCACTTTTAGCTATCGGCGTTGCACAAATATTATTGTATTTTGAAGAAGCAAATGAAAGTCAAACTCCAGAATGTTATTTAGGTAAAACATGGGAGAAAGTTCAGAAAAATATTAAGAAAAAAATAAATTATCAATTTAAATAATTAAAAACTATGCAATACGGCGATTTTTACTACCCTATTCCTACCAACGAACCTGTTTTAGCATATGCAAAAGGCTCTAAAGAAAAGCTTGCACTTAAAGCAGCTATTAAAGAATTAAAATCTACAAAAACAGATGTACCAATGTACATAGGTGCAGAGGAAGTACGTACAGGAAATAAAATGGATATTCGTCCACCGCATGAGCATAAACATTTGCTAGGGCAGTTTCATGTAGGCGATGCTAGCCATGTAAAAAAAGCTATAGCAGCAGCATTAAAAGCAAAAGATAAATGGGCAAATATGAGCTGGGAAAACCGAGCAAATATTTTTTTGAAAGCAGCAGATTTATTGGCTACAAAATATCGTCCGTATATAAATGCAACTACCATGCTTGGGCAAAGTAAAAATGCCATGCAGGCAGAAATTGATGCCTCTTGTGAGTTGATAGATTTTCTTCGTTTTAATGTACATTTTTTAAGTGAGATTTATAGACAACAACCCATTAGCAGCCCTGGAATGTACAACCGTTTGGAGTATCGTCCATTAGAAGGATTTGTGTTTGCTTTGTCGCCTTTTAACTTTACTGCAATTGGTGGAAACTTGCCTACAAGTGCTGCTATGTGTGGTAATGTGGTTGTATGGAAGTGTGCAAATACACAGGTATATAGTGCACAAATGTTTATGAAAATATTACAAGAAGCTGGCTTACCAGATGGTGTAATTAATTTAGTATACATTGATGGCCCAACGATTGGCGAAGTTATTTTTAACCATCCAGAATTTGCTGGATTACATTTTACAGGTAGCACAGGTGTGTTTAATAAAATGTGGGAAACGATAGGAAAAAATACACCAATATATAAATCTTACCCACGTATTGTAGGCGAAACTGGCGGTAAAGATTTTGTAATAGCACACAAGAGTGCCAATGTAGATGCAGTAGTAACGGCACTTGCAAGAGGAGCATTTGAATACCAAGGGCAAAAATGTAGTGCTGCTAGCCGTGCATACATACCAAGTAATATGGCTGCCGAAGTAAAAAAGAAATTGATAGAAACTATTAAAACCATGAAGATGGGTACGGTTGAAAATTTTACCAATTTTGTAAACGCAGTGATCGATGAAAAAAGTTTTGATAAGCTGGAAGGCTACATAAAAAATGTTCGTAAAAAAGATAGTGGAGCAAAAATTTGGGTAGGAGGTAAGTGTGATAAAACAGCAGGATATTTTATAGAACCAACTGTTATAGAAGCAAGCAACCCACATTATGTAACGATGTGTGAGGAGTTATTTGGCCCAGTACTTACTATTTATATTTATGATGAAAATAAATATGAGGAAACATTAAAATTGGTAGATAGCACATCTGCATATGCGCTTACAGGTGCAGTAATAGCACAGGATAGATATGCGGTGGAGCTTGCTGTAAATAAACTAAGAAATAGTGCAGGTAATTTTTATATAAATGATAAGCCTACAGGTGCCGTGGTAGGGCAACAACCTTTTGGTGGAGCAAGAGCAAGTGGTACAAATGATAAAGCAGGCTCTATGCTTAATTTATATCGTTGGTTAAGTGCTCGGACTATAAAAGAAACTTTTGTGCCGCCTACGGATTATAGGTATACTTTTATGGAAGAGGCGTAAATTATTTATTATAGGCTTGATTTCATTATCAAGCCTTTTTTTTATTACAATATTTATTTTTTATGCAACTACTCATTTCATCTTCACAGCTACAACTCATTATTAATAGGCTAGCGCAGCAATTAATAGAAAATGATGACAGTACTAACAATACTATCTTTATTGGCATACAGCCAAGAGGAATTTATGCAAGCGATAAAATAGTGGAACAAATAAAATTACTTTGCCCCACTGAAAAAGTAAACTACGGCTTGCTAGATATTACTTTTTACCGTGATGATGTGCGCAACGAAATACATGTACCTAATAAAACTGATATCCCTTTTTCAATAGATGGTAAAAAGGTAATATTGATTGATGATGTATTGTATACTGGCAGAACTATACGTGCTGCTTTAGATGCCTTACAAGACTTTGGAAGGCCAAAAAAAGTAGAACTCTGCGTAATTGTAAACAGAAGATTTGATAGGGAGTTACCAATACAACCTGATTATTGCGGCAAAACTATTGATAGCCACATTGAACAAAAAGTAAAAGTAGATAAAGA
>JANXOQ010000045.1 GCA_025357775.1 Ferruginibacter sp.
AAGGCAGACACACTAAGTATGAGATAAAATTTTAGGTGCTCGTTTATTTTTAATCCTGCCTTATGAATTAGGTAATTTTAAGAAATTAATTTTCGCTTGAAACTCAATACTGAAAAAAAATTCATAGAAATTTAATACTCAAAATCTTAAATGCTATGAATAAGAGATTTTATATTATTGTAAATTTATTATCATTTAATTATACCCTATTTTTTTCAAATGCGTAATCTGGGTTTAGTGGCTTTGATGGAGGTGAAAAAGATGGAGGCGGCGCAAAATAAAATTAAGATATTTACAGAGTTGATGCTGATGCAAATAGCTGGAATTAAGGTGGAGAAAGTAGTGTAGCTGGGGGCTTTGGAGGTGGGGGTGGTGCGAAAGACTAAAATTTTAAGCAAAAAAAATGCTAATATAAACTTACATTTGCCACATGCTAGATACTTGGTTTAAAGATTGGTTCAATTCACCTTATTATCATCTTTTGTATGCTCACAGAGATGAACAAGAAGCAGCTACTTTTATTGATAAATTAATAAAACACTTACAACCTGCGACTGATGCCAAAATGCTTGATGTAGCATGTGGTAAAGGAAGACATAGTATGCAACTTGCTGCTAATGGGTTTGATGTGACAGGTATAGATTTAAGCAGCGAAAGTATTGAAGTAGCATTGCAAAGCGAAACAAACAATATGCATTTTTATAAGCATGATATGCGTTTGCCATCTTGGATAAATTATTTTGATATTGCTTTTAACTTTTTTACAAGTTTTGGCTATTTTAAAACACAAAGAGAGCATGACAATGCCATAAGAAGTATTGTAACATCTATAAAACCAAATGGTATTTTTGTAATAGATTTTTTAAATGTTCAATTTTCTTCCGATAAAGAAGTGGCTGAAACACAGCAACAGATTGGATCTACTACTTACACAATTAATAAATGGAGCGATGACAAACACTTTTACAAAAAAATTTTAGTTGAAGATATTGCACTTTTAAAGCCAATGCAATACACAGAAAAAGTAGCAAAGTTTTCTTTACAAGACTTTGAGAATATGTTTAAAAAGCAAGGATTAAAAATTAAGGAAGTTTTTGGTAATTATAATTTTGCTGAATACAATGCAACAACGTCCCCAAGGTTAATAATGATTGCTCAAAAAATTAAATAGAATTATTCACCTTCATAAATTCTAACTTCTACTTCGGTAGTAATTCTATTATTAGTTTTAAAAATAAGATTTGTACCAGCATCAATATCGTTCATTCTTATATATTGTATTTTATCTTTTATGTTTCCTTTTTCTTCATAATTCCAATCATTGTAGATATTAATATCCATTTTGTCGTAGGTAAATAAAATATCTGCTTTTGTATTTTGCAAACCCATCATACTTTTTGTTTTTAATGCGGTGTTTGCAGATGATACTGCGAATAACTCATACACTACAGGAGCTTTTTCGCTTTCGTTGTAACGCTTCGTAAACGTTAAAATATAATCCGCATTTTTAAAATTCACTTTTACAGTGTCCATGTATCCATCTGGTTTGCTAGCAAAAGATATTTTTTTATCAAGTAATTTTTCAATATCATCTTTCGTAGTTTTTAATTTAAAAATACCCATTCGCATGGTAGATATTATATCATGTGTTAATGGTTGCGTATAGCCTGAAATATGAAGAATTACCAAAGCAATAAAAACCAATAAATATTTTTTCATAATTTATTTTTTAAAATAATATTCTTTTTTTAATAACAAACTCATCATTTTTACCGAGAATGCAAATAGGCGTTTTTGAAATGTGTAAGGTTATTAGGAAATGCTTTGCATCTTTAAAAACAAATAATAAACTAACAGATTTAAAGATAAAGAGTCTTTCTAAATACCCATTTGATAAATTTATATGGCTGTTTCCTCCCACACCATACACAAATGCACAATTGTTTCTGCAGCTTTCATCATATCATTTACGCCAATCCACTCTTGCTTACCATGTATATTTTGCATACCTGTAAAAATATTAGGGCAAGGTAATCCCATAAAGCTAAGCCTGCTACCATCTGTACCTCCTCTAATATTTTCTTGTATAACCGTTAAGCCACTACGTTTTATGGCTTCGGCTGCATTGGCAACCACTTGCGGGTGTTGATCTAGCACCTCTTTCATATTTCTGTATTGCTCCGTTTGTATATATTCCATTGTGGCACCATTATATTTAGCAACTACGTTTTTTGCAATATTTTTTAGTTTTGTATGATGGCTCACCAAACCATCTCTTGTGTAATCTCTTACAATAAAACTTACCGTTGCTTTTTCAGCAATACCATTTATAGATACTGGGTGCACAAACCCTTGTCGCTTTTCTGTAGTCTCTGGGCTCCATTCATATTTTGGTAATGCATCTACTATTTCTCCCAATATTTTTATTGCATTTGCCAATTTGTTTTTTGCATAGCCTGGGTGTGCTATTACTCCATACACCACTATACTAGCACCATCTGCACTAAAAGATTCATCTTCCAAAGAACCCGCCTCTCCTCCATCTAATGTATAGCCAAATTGAGCACCCACTTTTTGCATATCTATTTTTGCAACACCTTTTCCTACTTCTTCATCTGGTGTAAATACTATTTTTATGTCACCATGTTTTACGCTAGGGTTATCTATTAAATACTGTACAGCCTGCATTATTATTGATACACCCGCTTTATCATCAGCACCCAATAATGTATTTCCGCTAGCTGTTATAATATCACCACCCATTTGGCTTTTTAAGTAGGGCGATTTTGTAATACTCAATATTTGTGTTACATCATTTGGCAATACAATATCCGCACCATCATAATTTTTATGCAAAATTGGTTTTACATTCGTACCACTACAGTCTGGTGCAGTATCTACATGGCTACAAAAACATATTGAAGGAATATTTTGCTTGTTGCTATTGCATGGCACAGTCGCATAAACATAGCCGAATTCATCTAGCTCCACATCATTCAGTCCCATTGTCTTCAACTCTCTTTCCAAAATTTTACTCAAATCTTTTTGCTTTTCTGTAGTAGGAAAGCTATTGCTTTCAGGGTCGCTTTGGGTATCAATTTGCACGTAACGCATAAATCTTTCAACCAGTGCATCTTTATTTATTTGTATCATTATTTTTTTATTTTCAATCATAAAAATAAGGAAAGCAGTTTATAAAGAAGAATTATTATAGTGTGTCCGCCGACAGGCAAACTAAGTAATTGCTCCATACTAATTTGTCAAGATATGTTTCTATTTATCACACTTCAACTCTAACCATTATGCTTTGATTGGTGCTGTTATCAACCGAAAAATATAGAATTAACCACAGCCGAATTTCCACAAAAAACCCACGCTTAAAACGTGGGCTTTGCAACATTATTTTTATTAAATTAACCCTCAATTTCAACCAATTCTATATCAAAAATCAATTCTTTTCCTGCTAAAAAATGGTTAGCATCAAAAATTATAAAATCTTCTCTTATTTCTTTTACAACTACTGGCAAAGGTTGCCCCTGCTCATTTGTAAGCGTATGCTGCTGCCCTATTTCTATCTTTAAATCTGCTGGCACATGCTCTTTTGGAAATTCAATAATTGCTGCATCATCCGTTTCGCCATACCCATCTTTGGGAGCAATATTTATAGTTTTTTTATCACCTACTTTCATGCCAGGCATAGCCGCATCAAAACCCGCTATCATCATACCAGCACCTACGGTAAATGCTAATGGCTCACGCCCTATTGAAGAATCAAATTGCTCGCCGTTTGCAAGCTTACCGGTGTAATGTACTTTTACAGAATCACCGCTTTTAACCTCTGCCATAATTTAGTTGTTTAGTGGCTTCCTTTGCTCCTACAAAGAAGGAGGACTTGGAAAACCCTGTGAAAATTTGGTTTATTTATAATGCAAGATAATTGATAAGAAGATGCATTCATTTAAAAATATTACGCAACTTTGATGCATTATGAAAAAAGTCATTTTGTTATCATTTTTTGCGGTACTGTTTTTGGCAAATAGTATTGCACAAACCAGTAAAGTAATAACTGGAGCGGAACGGATAGATGTATACTTGCCCTTGCTAAAAGGTAAGTCAGTAGCAGTTTTTGCTAATCAAACGAGCATGGTGGGCAATACACATTTGGTAGATACCTTGGCAAAACTTGGCATAAAGCTTAAAAAAATATTTGGTCCAGAGCATGGCTTTAGAGGAGTGGCAGATGCTGGGGAGCATGTAGAAAATGGAGTAGATAAAAAAACTGGCTTGCCAGTAATAAGTTTGTATGGCGACCATAAAAAACCTACATCAGTTGATTTAAAAGATGTAGATGTAGTGGTTTTTGATATACAAGATGTAGGGGTAAGGTTTTACACATTTATTTCTTCGCTTGAATATGTGTTGGAAACATGCTTAGAAAATAAAAAATCTGTTATTATTTTAGATAGACCAAACCCAAATGGTTTTTATGTAGATGGACCTATTTTAGATATGAAATTTAAAAGCTTTATAGGCATGCAACCCATACCCATTGTATATGGTATGACGATGGGTGAATACGCTGGTATGCTTGTGGGAGAAAATTGGTTATCGCCAGAAGCAAATAAAAACTATCGTTATAAAAATAGTATAGAAAATGAGGCAGCGCTACCATTTTTAATAAAAGTAATTACTTGCAAAAATTATAATCATTATACAAAATATATTTTACCCATAAACCCATCGCCAAATCTTAAAGAAATGCAATCTATTTACCTCTACCCAAGCACTTGCTTTTTTGAAGGAACTGTGCTAAGCGAAGGCAGAGGTACTGATAAACCATTTCAAATATTTGGCCACCCAAGTTTACCTAACAATTTATTTTCATTTACACCAGCCCCCAATGTTGGTGCAAAAAGTAGCAAATGCTTTAACCAACTATGCTACGGTTGGAATTTGAGTGGTACAAGCGAAGAAGTACTTAAAAAAGTAGACGCCAAAATTCAATTAAAATATTTGTTAGAAGCTTATAAACTATTTCCCAATAAAGACAGCTTTTTTTTAACGAATAACTTTTTTAATAAATTGGCTGGTAATGATATGCTGATGAAACAGATAAAAAATGGAATTACGGAAAATAAAATTAGAAAAAGTTGGGAAAAAGATTTGAATAAATTTAAAGCTATAAGAAGAAAATATTTGTTGTATAAGGATTTTTGAGAAAGAATTTATTGTAAAAAATTTAGTAAAAGGGTTAGTGAGTATTTTGTTGCATTAGTGTAACCACCCTATCACCCTCTGCAACTCCTCCAGTGTATGTGAATGCTAGAAAATTATACAATAGATTGAAAATACTTTTTTAAAATTTATCATTTATAGTATTTTCAATCAACCATTAATCTATAAATCAATAATGTAATAATTCAACAATTTATAAAAACTTCGACAGTTTCCTTTTGGGGGATCTAGAGGACTAAATCTTCAACAATTTTGAACCTTAAACCTTTCTCCGACCTTCGCATTATTTTTATGGGTACACCAGAGTTTGCAGTAGCATCTCTTGATAAACTAGTACAGGCAGGCTGTAATATAATAGCAGTAATAACAGCACCTGATAAGCAAGCTGGGCGTGGTATGCAGCTACAACAAAGTGCGGTAAAAAAATATGCTTTAGAAAAAGATTTGAATATTCTTCAACCAGAAAAATTTAAAAACGAAGCATTTTTAGCAGAACTAAAAAGCTTAAACGCAGATGTACAAGCCGTAGTTGCCTTTAGAATGTTACCAGAAATTGTATGGAATATGCCGCCGCTTGGTACAATAAATGTGCATGGCTCATTGCTACCACAATACAGAGGTGCAGCACCCATAAACTGGGCAGTAATAAATGGCGAAGAGTATACAGGCGTAACCACTTTTAAACTACAGCAAGAAATAGATACTGGTAATATTTTATTATCTGATAAAATAAAAATAGAAGAAACTGATACAGCAGGAAGTGTACACGATAAATTAAAAGAACTTGGTGCAGAGCTATTATTAAAAACAATTAAACATTTAGCCGAAGGCAAACTTGTAGAACAGCCCCAACCTTCAACTTTGAAATTTGAACCTTCAACCCTACACCATGCTCCCAAACTTGTTTCAGAAACAGGAAAAATAGATTTTACAAAAACAGTAGAAGAAGTGTTCAATTTAATTAGAGGTTTATCGCCATACCCAGTAGCGCACACAAGCTTACAAGGCAAAACATTAAAAATTTTTTCTACAGAAAAAATTTTAACACAACCAATAGATGCAATAGGTGATTATAAAACAGATGAAAAGAATTTTCTACAATATGCTTGTAGCAATGGGTATATCAATATTTTATCTTTACAATTGGAAGGTAAAAAAAGAATGGATGTAAAAGACTTTTTACGAGGGTATAGATTTGAAAAATAAATAATAAAAATTTTTAATTTAGTTCAATCTTCAAAAAAAATAAATGTAAGGGTGAACATAAGCAAAGGGAAATTTTATTAAATGCATTAGGCTGTGCAAGCGGAGTTGCCTACAAATGCAGGCTTATGCTAAAACAACCTTTACTTTACTTTTTACAAATTATGTATAATACAAACTACAAAACCCATCCAAAACTTAAAGGCTTTTGTGTAACACAAAAGCCTTTATTATTTAATAACTAATACCACAGTTAAAATTATTATTACCAGCACCTAAAATATCAGCAGCAGCACTACTAACTCTTATTACTAAACTAGCATTGGGTTTAAGATCTGGCATAGTATCTAATACTTTTGCATAAATAAATTTGCTATTTGCTTTATTAGTAATTTTTAGAATTGTACCTGTTGTTGCTCCATTGTGCAAACAATAATATTTTCCATCTTCCCAGCCGCTTGTACTTTTAAAAACTCCTGCAACTCCATCTTGCGTTTCACCAGTACTTGTAAATATATTTTTAAAAACACCGTTATTAAAATCTTTACTTGAAGAGGATTCTACAATTACCTCAGGCACTTCCGCAACTTTTTTAGATATCACCACTTCTTTTTTTACTTTTACTACCTCCTTTGGCACTTCCACCACTTCTTCAATTAATTTTTCAACTACTTTTTTTTCAAGAGGCGCTTCTTTTTTTAAAATTCGTTTTGGCTCTTCTACAGGTTTTAGTACCACTTCTTCAGTGGTCAGCTTATCTGTATACCCTACAATTAATTCTAACCCATCTGCAAGTACATCGGTTGTTAGGTTATTCCACTTTTGTATATTTGGTATAGTGGTTTTGTACAATTTGCTTAATCCGTACAAAGTTTCTTTTGCTGCTACAGTATGCATTATCGGATTTTTATTTTTGTTTGAAACCTTTACTGGTATGTCTCTCACAATAACTTCTTCTCTTACCTGTTTTACATCTGCTGGCTTAGCAGCTATTTCCCCTTTTGTATTAGGTACTTTTAATACTTGCCCTATTGCAAGTCCTTTTTCATATTCAAGATTGTTCATCGTAGCTAAAACCCTAGGATTAATATTGTACTTACGACCAATACTTGAAAAACTTTCTTTTGCCACTACAGTATGTGTAGCAGTTTTTTGACCAAAAACAAAAACTGGGAGTACAAATAAAAGTATTAATAATTTTTTCATCGTATAAAAGTTGTGATTGCAAAGATGCAGAAATACTACGACTAAAATGCAGTAAATTTATTTTTGAAAAATATAAAGTATTTGCTAAAAGTTATAAAAAATTAACCAAAAATAAAGCTTTAAAATATTTACTATTTTATATATACTTCCAATAGTTTTTCTGCTGCAATAAAACATTCTATTTTATCACCAACCATACATTCACCTACACCTTCTGGTGTGCCCGTAAAAATTAAATCCCCAATATTTAAAGAAAAGTAATTGGAAATATTTGAAATAATTGTAGCAAAATTAAACATCATGTAATTTGAGTTTCCATTTTGCATAACTTCTTTATTTTTTGTTAAAGAAAACTGTATACCAATTTGTTTAAAACTTGGAGTAAAAGGTATAAATTCACCAACAGCAGCGGAGTTATCAAATGCTTTTGCTTTTTCCCATGGCAAGCCCTTCTTTTTCAATTCATCTTGTATATCTCTTGCAGTAAAATCAATGCCAACGGTAATAGCATCATAATAATTTATAGCATCCTCTACAGCAATGTACTTTCCGTTTTTAGAAACACGCAGCACAAGCTCACATTCATAATGTAATTCATTTGTAAATTCCGGATAATAAAAATTGGCACTTGGCAAATACAAAGCACTTTTAGGCTTCATAAAAATTACAGGTTCTTCAGGTATTAAATTACCAAGTTCTTTAGCATGTGCAGCATAATTTCTTCCAATACATATTATCTTCATTAGTAGCTTTTTGGTGGTAAAAAATAAAAAAAGTAGTTAATTGTTCGTCTGATAAAAAACAGTTGTTTAACCAATTTATTTAAAAAGTAATTGGTTAAATTGGCTCATCGTTCTATCAAGCCCAATTGTAGCAAAGCTTTCAATAATTTCTACACAAGTGGTTATTTTATTTTTTACTACTTGTACTTCATCTAGTTTCCATTTGCTTAATACAAAATCTGCTTGCATTCCCTTTGCAAATTGGTCACCAATACCAAATCGTAGTTTTGGGTAGGTATCTGTACCCATGGTTGCTTGAATATCTCTAAGCCCATTATGCCCAGCATGTGTACCTGCTCCACGTAAACGAATTTTGTCTAGCGGCAATGCTAAATCATCTACCACAGTAAGAGAATTTTCTAATAATATTTTTTCTTTATCAAGCCAATATTTAAAAGCCTTACCACTTAAGTTCATAAAAGTAGTGGGGCATACACAAACAAATATTTTACCCTTCCATTTTACTTCGGCAATGTATGCATGTTTATCTACTTTAAACATTCCACCATGCTTTAAAACAAATGCGCCTACTACATCAAACCCAATATTGTGGCGTGTATTAGCATATTCATTGCCTAAGTTGCCTAAACCGACTATTAAAAATTTTGACATGTAGCGTATTTAGTATTGAGTGGTTAGATTAGCCCTAAATATTTAAAAAATTGTTATGATATGATATTTTGAGTTTAATATTCTTGACTAAATATTTAGTACTAATTACTTTGTAAATATTGTCTTAATACTTATGTATCAATACTCATTACTCTATAAATTTTACTCCTGTTATAATACTCAATATTTACTACTAAAATCTCTGAAACTCTAATCGCTTTCCTCTATAAAACTCATTCACTTTTCCATTTTCAAAAACTATATTTCCACTTACCATTGTTTTTTCTATTGTTGCATTAAAGTTAAAACCACTAAGTGGACTCCATGCACATTTGTATAAAATATTTTTTGGAGATACTGTATATGGTATATTCAAATTTACCATTGCTAAATCTGCAAAATACCCCTCTCTTATGTATCCTCTATCTTTTATTGCAAAACAGTCGGCTACTGCATGGCTCATTTTTAAAGCTATTTTTTCAAGACTAATTTTTCCTTCTTTATGATAATGTAGCATTAGCTGCAATGAGTGTTGCACAAGTGGTAGCCCAGCGTGTGCTTGCTCATAAGGAGCATCTTTTTCTGTTAATAAATGTGGTGCATGGTCTGTAGCTATTACATCTAGTCTATCATCTAGCAAGGCTTGCCACAATGCTTTTTTATTATGCGGTGCTTTTATAGCAGGGTTGCATTTTATTTTATAGCCTAGTGCTTCGTAATCATCTGCTGTAAAATGAAGGTGATGTACACATACTTCCGCAGTTATCCGTTTATCTTTTAGTGGTAGCATATTCCCAAATAATTGCAATTCTTTTTCGGTAGAAATATGTAAAATATGCAACCGGCTATCGTATTTTTTTGCAAATTGTATAGCTGTTACAGAGCATTCATAGCAGGCTTCCTCATCTCTTATTATTGGATGATCGTTTGGTTGCAAATTTGGTTTTGTAGCTTTTAATGCTTCATAGTTATGCCTTATTATTTTTTCATCTTCGCAGTGAGTAGCTATTAATAATTCGCTGCCGCTAAAAATTTTATCTAAAGTAGTATGGTTATTTACCAACATATTACCCGTGCTACTACCCATAAATATTTTTAACCCACATATATCTTTTTTAAAATTATTTATACGCAATGCTTCCTCAGCATTATCATTGCTTACTCCCATAAAAAAGGAATAATTAGCCAACGAAGTTTGTGAAGCTATTTTATATTTATCTTCCAATAAATCTAATGTAAGCGCATTGGGTATTGTATTAGGCATCTCCATAAAGCTAGTAGTACCGCCAGCTACAGCTGCAGCACTTTCTGTAGCTATTGTTGCTTTGTTGGTTAGCCCAGGTTCTCTAAAATGAACTTGGTCATCTATCACCCCCGGAAAAAGATGTTTTTTTTCTCCATTAATTTCTATGAAATTACTTTTTTCATTAATGCTTGTTTCAATTTTTTCTATTCTTTCGCCTACCACCATTACATCTTTATTTGTAATTTTCCCTTCATTTACTACAAGTATGTTCTTAAAAATATACTTTTGCATACGGTTTTTCGTTATTGATAAAATTAAAAAAATTAATCCAAATGCAAATTATCAAAAGCTTTATTAAACTTCTTGTTTTTATTTGTCCGATTAGCACTATAGCACAATCCACTTATCTAAACCAAGGGGCAAAGGAGTATCATTTTATGGAAAGATTAGAAATAAAGCAACAAACAAATACAGACCTAAATTTTTCTACATTAAAGCCTTTTAACAGAAAACATATTGTAAGAGAAGCAGAATTTTTAGATAGTGCACGCATGGGTTACAGAGATTCTATGGGTATAGATAAATATAAAACATGGACAGATCTTGACCTTACTGATGTAGATGAATATAACTTACGTAGTTTGCTAATGAATAATAGCGAATGGGTGACTGTGCCTAAAGAAGATTTTTTAAGTAAAAAGCCACTATTAAAATCTTTGTACAACACAAAAGCAAATTTGCTAGAGGTAAATAATAAAGATTTTTTTTTAGCAGTTAATCCCATACTAAATATTCAACAAGCAGTAGAGCCAGGGTATGACCAAGGTATTTTTTTAAATACTCGTGGTATAAGCGTGCGTGGTCTTATAGCTAAAAAAGTAGGTTTTGCTAGTTGGTTTACTGACAACCAAGAAAGAGGGCCACGCTTTTTTCAAGAACAAGTAGCAAGCAGCAGAGCTGTGCCTGGTGTAGGTTTTTACAAAAATTTTAAAAATACTGGGGTAGATTATTTTGATGCAAGAGGTTATTTTACATTTAATGCTGCAAAGTTTATTGACTTTCAGCTAGGGTATGATAAAAACTTTATTGGTAACGGCTACCGAAGTTTATTTTTAAGTGATTGGGGAAACAGCAATTTATTTGTAAAAGTAAATACCAAAGTATGGAAACTTAACTACCAAAACCTTTTTATGGAACTAATGCCACAGTTTTATAAAAGAGGGGATTCTCTGCTAGATAGAAAATATGCAGCCATGCATCATTTAAGTATGAATGTAACAAAATGGTTAAATATAGGCTTATTTGAAGGAATTGTTTTTGGAAGAAAAAACCGTTTTGATTTTCAATATTTAAATCCGATAATATTTTTAAGACATATAGAAGGGCAAAATGGCAGCCCTGATAATGCACTTGCTGGGCTAGACTTTAAAGCAAACGTAGCACATAAGCTACAGTTTTATGGTCAGTTTATGCTTGATGAATTTGTGTTATCGGCAGTAAAAGCTAATACAGGTGATTGGAAAAATAAGTTTGCAGTACAACTTGGTGTAAAATATATTGATGCTTTTGGTATAAAAAATCTAGACCTACAATTTGAGTCTAATAGAGTGAGACCATACACCTATTCTCACTATGATACCGTAGCAAATTATAGCCATTATAATCAACCGCTTGCACATCCTTTAGGAGCAAATTTTCAAGAATTTATTGGCATAGTACACTACCAGCCTGCCCCTAGGTGGACGATTAATGCAAAAGCTATTTATTACCAACAAGGGGTAGATAGTGCAGGGCTAAATTTTGGTAGCAATATTTTTAAAAACTATACAAGTAGGGTAGGAGACTTGGGCAACTTTGTAGGCAACGGTGCTAAAGCTACTTGCTTTAATGGCAACCTAAATATATCTTATGAGCTAAAAGAAAATTTATTTTTAGATGCTTCATTGCAAAGTAGATTATATAAAATTGATGGCTTTACTGGTAACGGTAATACCACTATTGTAACGGCTGGTATAAGGCTAAATATGTTTAAAAGGAATTATGATTTTTAAAAAATTAATTGTCATTTTAATGTAAAAAAAAATTCATTAAACCTTTATTAAAAACAATTGTCTAAACATCAACTAAATTAAAAAATATGAAAAAATTAAAATTTATTGCATTTTCTTTATTGATGGGAATAACGGTTTTATATTCTTGCAAAAAAGATAATGAAACTATCTCAACACTTCAAGTAAAATTAACAGATGCTCCTACTGCTTTAGATCAAGTAAATGTAGACATTAAAGAAGTACATGTAAAATTTACTGATGACTCATTGAGTAACGATGGATGGGTTACTTTAGCAACTAATGCTCGAGTATACAATTTGTTAGGCTTGCAAAATGGTGTAGACACTTTGTTAGCTACAGGTACTTTTTCAAACAAAGTAGTAAAAGAAATTCGCTTTATTTTAGGCACAAATAATACTATAAAAGATAATGGTATTGTTTATCCACTTATAGTGCCAAGCGGTAGCGAGTCTGGTTTAAAAATAAAAGTGAGTA
>JANXOQ010000051.1 GCA_025357775.1 Ferruginibacter sp.
GCAGAAAAAACTTTAAGCGTTAAAAATAGGATGTTGTTTATTGGTTAAATATTAGAGTGTGAAAATTATTTGAAGGGTTAAAAGTCGATTGCTAAAAATTTAAAGTTTGTTTAAAGCAGATAGCTATTTATTTTTTAACAGTTGACCGTTGACTGTAAATATCATTCTATCACTTGTTTTTTAAATATTTATTTAGTCAAAAAACTAACATCTATCCTCCGACTTTATTCTTCAAAACAATTAGCGACATTATTCTACTCCAATGTAAATTACCGTTCAAATAATGGTTACATAATTTTTTTGTATTCACATTATCATCTTGCATAAGCATTTTAAAATATTCACTATTTCTAAGCCATTCTGCAAATGGAAAACTAAAGCCCATTTTGGGTCTGTTCCAAATTTCATTTGGTAATATATTTTCAAAAGCATTTACCAATATTTGCTTACCAAGCTTACCAGCATATTTTGTATTACTTGCAATGGTATAGGCTGTTTTTATTACTTCATTATCTAAAAAAGGTACTCTTATTTCAAGACCATGTGCCATGCTCATTATATCTGCATCTCTTAGCAGTTGGTCTTGCATGTAATAATTAAACTCTAGCCAACTTGCTTTATTTTTTTTATTACCAATTGTAAGTGTGGGAGAGTTAGGGTGAAAAGCAATTGTATTCCAAATATCGTTTTCATAACCTCCAAGTTGCATAGCTATTTCTTTTGGAGTAAAATGACCTCTCAAAAAAAGATAAATGCCACGCATGCCTTCCATTTTTAAATAGGAGAACCTGCCTAGTTTTTTTAAATTTGCGCCAGCCACCAACTGTAATAAATTATTGGGCATATTTTGTATTGCCAGTGTTTTTGCTATTCTTTTAAAAGAAGGGTACCCACCAAATAATTCATCAGCACCTATACCAGATAGTACTGCCTTTAAACCCTCCTCAGCGGCAAACTTACTTATAAACCATGTATTTATGCCATCGCAAGTGGGCATATCCATTGCGCTTAAAAAAGCAGAAAAGTTTTGATGAAACGTTTTTTCTGTTAGTAAAATTGAGTGGTGAATACTTTGCAACTTTTGCGCTACTAAATCTTGGTATTTTTTTTCAGAATATTTTTCTTCATTAAAATAAATACTAAGTGTATGCAAATTATTTTTAGCATTGCTATTAGCTAAATTGGCTATAATTGCAGAGTCAATACCACCACTTAAAAAAACGCCAACAGGAGCATCAGCTACCATTTGCCTATTTACTGAATCATTTAAACTATTAAAAATTAATTGCTGTGCTTCTTTTTTATTTGTTACAGTTTCACTAAAGCTAAAAAAACTAAACAATTGTAAACTGTATGATTGTTTGTTGCAATCATATTCTAAAAAACAGCCTTTGGGCAAAGCCTCTACATACTTTAAAGTAGTAACTGGCTCTGGTAAAAAACCGTAAGCTAATTGATAAACTGGTACAAGCTCATTTTTTTCTTGAAGGTAAGTTATCGGCGCAAAAGCCCTCATTTCTGATGCAAAAAATAACCCACCTGTATAATTAGAATAATATAATGGTTTTATGCCTGCCGCATCTCTTACTAAGTATATTTTTTTTGTTTTATTATCCCACAATGCAAAAGCAAACATACCATTTAATTTTGCAAAACAATTTGTACCCCATTGAGCAAATGCAGCCAATATTACTTCTGTATCTGTACCATTACTAAATTGCATACCCAAGCTTTGCAACTCAAGTTTTAGGGTTTTAAAATTATATAATTCGCCATTATAAGTAATGGTATACCTACAACCATATTGCATTGGCTGGTGACCGGCAGTAGTTAAGTCAAGTAAGGATAGTCGTCTATTTCCTAGTACTAAATTTTCATTGGCAGCAGTGTATATTCCTCCATCATCTGGGCCACCATGCTTTAGTAAATCACACATATCTCCTACCAAGTTTTCTAAAATGTTTATAGGAAGTTTTGTGTTTACAATACCTGCTATTCTACACATTAGATTTCACCAAAGCTTTAGTTTTTGGGGCAATATAGTATTCATATTTTTCAGCAAAATCTTTATAAGTACTTTTCAATCCTTTTTCTAAATCTATTGAATACTTCCAACCAAGATTGTTAAGTTTACTAACATCTAATAATTTTTGCATAGTACCATCTGGCTTGCTTGTATCAAATACAAGTTTGCCTTTGTACCCAACTATTTTTTGTATAGCTAGAGCCATATCTTTTATGGAGTGGTCTTCGCCACAGCCAATATTTACAATTTCTGTAGCATCATTGTATTGTTTCATTAAAAAATAAAACGCAGCCGCTGCATCATCTACATGTAAAAATTCTCTACGTGGCTCGCCAGACCCCCAAACGTTTACTTCGGTTGCATTAGCTATTTTAGCTTCATGAAATTTTCTAATTAATGCTGGTAGTACATGTGCATTTTGTAAATCATAATTATCGCCAGGGCCATATAAATTGGTAGGCATTGCGCTTATAAAATTGCACCCATATTGAATGTGGTAAGCCTTGCACATTTCTATACCTGCTATTTTTGCAACTGCATATGGTGAGTTGGTAGGTTCTAATGAGCCAGCCATTAAATAACTTTCTTTTATAGGTTGTGGGGCAAGTTTTGGGTAAATACAACTACTACCTAAAAACAATAATTTTTCAACTCCATTTTTATAACTTTCATGTATTACATTATTTTGAACTGTTAAGTTATCATAAATAAACTCAGCGCCCAATGTACTATTAGCCATTATGCCACCAACTTTGGCAGCTGCCATAAAAACAAATTGAGGCTTTTCTTTTGCAAAATATTTTTTTACAGCAAATGCATCTCTTAAATCAAGTTCAGATGAGTTTACAGTAATTATACAACGATATCCTTCATTTTGCAAGAGCCTTACAATTGCACTGCCTACAAGACCATTGTGTCCTGCTACATATATTCTATCATTCAAATTCATTTATTGATATTTATTATTGAGTATATTATAATGAGAATTGAGTATTGAGACAGCATACCTCAAAATAAATGCCAAGGATAACAAACTAAGTACGACTAAAAGACAACTTAAACAACCTGCTAGCATCAAATAGCACAGAACAAATTATACTGATTACACACCAAGGAACACAAACAACGGGTTATAAAAAATAGATTTTGCATAAACTTATTAAATGCTCTAATAGTCTAGCGTATTATAAAATTTGATATCTGTAATCTTTAAATAGTGTGAAAATTTTAGATATAAATCTTCCCTGTTTTTACCTCTAAATTCTTTTTTTCAAAAATTGCAGAAAGCCCAACACCAAGTGCTTCAATTTTTATTTTTGCTTTATTTCCAATTACCTCAAGTACTATGCCTCTATAGTCCATAAAAACACCCTGCTTTACCAACACAATATCATTTGCTTTTAATACTGTTTCTTCTGTAACTTCTACATCTGCAAATTCATTTAAAAATTTTCTTATAGTTTCTACATCTGACTGCTTTACAACCGCTGGTTTACCTAGCCAATAAACAAAATTTAAAATACCATCTACATTTTTTATATCCCATTTTTCTTTTTCAACTAAGGCTACTAATAAATAACCTTTAAAGAGTGGCTCTAATACTACCTTACTTCTATCACTCCATTTTTTTGTAACTTTATTTAATGGGCAATAATTTTCTATACCTTTTTCACTTAGCCTTGCTGCAATCTTTTTTTCCCACCTTGGTTTTGTATAAACCACATACCATTTTTTTTCCACTTAAAGAGTTTAAAATTTAATAACTTTCAATTTTTACAAGGCTTCGCCGTCCCTCAGTCACATGTTTTTGTAAAAAACAAAATAGAAGAATGCTTTTTAATAAATTTAAAAAAATCTATTAAATTTATTATGCAATTTATTTAACAGTAACTGTGTTAGCTTTCACAAATTGTAATCCAATATGTTTGTTAACACTTATTTTAAACGATAAATATTTTACTGATTTTTAAACGCACTATTTTAATAAAAGTATTAATTCTTTAAATAATAGACTAAGCTTTTTTTTATTGCCATTTAACTAAAGT
>JANXOQ010000061.1 GCA_025357775.1 Ferruginibacter sp.
GTTTTTAAATGCTCAATAACATTTTTAAAACTTATGGCTGCCGTAGTTTCTTCTCTGTAGGTTAAAGAATGGTATTCCATTTTATGCCTTCTTTTTTTTAGGTATTTTTTGTTTAGATATGGTAAATAAATCTGCTGTATATTTTTCGTAGAGTTCAAATAAATATTCCATACGATTAGCTTCGGTTGTAAATGGTTGGCTGCGATAGGCTAAATCTACTACCTTATCTAACTCATTGTGTGCTTTGGTTAGTGCAGGTGGCATTGTTAAAGGATCGTACAAATCTGCAAGTGAGCTGTTAGGAAAACTTGCTCTTGCATCTAAAACTTTTTGTGCTTTTTCTTCAATGGTTTTTTTCGCTTTTTCTGTTATGTATTCCGGCCAAGGGAAATTATTGTAAACAATACTTGCTGAATAACGATAATCACTTTTTAATCTTCCACAAATGTATTTTATCCAAGACATGTGCATTAATGTGGTTAATATACCAAAATGAAAAAGTGTTGCATTTGGTAAGACATATAATTGGTTTGAAGCTACAATGTCTGGAGAAAGAAAAGTGATAGGAATATATTTTCTATTAACTGAAGATACGGTCGGGAAAGCTAAATAATTTGTTTTAGGCTGGCGAACTTCTGCAAAAAGAGTTGGCATTTCTGCAAGTTTTTTTGTATTTTCTCTGGCACTATTAGAACGCCATTTTTTAACTGCTTCAATTCGTTCTTTTATCTTTCCGCTACTTTTAATATCTATTGGTTCTGCTTCAGCAAGCCACAAACAATAGCGTTTTTCAGAGTGCAACAATTCACGACCGCCGATAAAAGGCTTAATTAATTTTTCAGTGCTTTTATTTTCTGAAATAATTTCATTTCGTTCTTCTTCCGACAATGTATAATTACCATCATCCAATGCAAAACTTCCATAATTAATTTCTGAAACTTTACATATAGGCGATTTTCTATTTTCAACTGTTATGTCTTTTCCCTCTACTAAAAACGGGTTTATGTTTTTTACTTTTATTTGGTGTGGATCGCCTTTGATATCTTCGTATTCAAATATTGTTTTATTTGCACTATCAAAATTTGCAAAGCCAATAATCACACAATGTACAGCTGCATTTCCTTTTGCTTCATTTCTCCAACTAAAAGTACGATGTGCAAAATGAATTTTTATTTTATAAAGGTTAAATAAAATATTCCAAAGAATACCAACTTGCTCACCTTGGCTTATAGAGTTAGTACTAACAAATGCAACTTTGGTATTAGTATTTTGAATTAATTGAGCAGCCTTTATATACCAACAAGCTACGTAATCTAGGATACCTACACCTTTAATGCCTTTAAATACCAATTCAACATCCTTCTTTTGATTAATACTTTGTTCTTTTTTTCCTATAAAAGGTGGATTACCCAAAATATAATCAAACGTATTTTTAACTATTATTTTTTCGTCTGTATTTTTTCTTTCATCAATGATAGTAAGGTTTTTAGTCTTAATATTCAAGGTTTGATATTCTGTATCTGGCTCACTTACAATCATTATTGTATCCTCTACTTCTAAATAAATCGTATCTTTTTTTAACAATAATTTCCAATCTAATTGCAAAGCATTTCCATGTACAATAGTTGCTGCTTTTTTTAGTGGTAGTCTTACAAAGTATTGCCCAAACTCATTGCTTATTAGCATATTCATTTGGTGATCTATTAGCCACATGGCTACTTCGGCAATACGTGCAGGAAATTCTTCGTACTCAATACC
>JANXOQ010000094.1 GCA_025357775.1 Ferruginibacter sp.
TTTTTTAAAAGCTCAACCTAGGCAAGCAACAGTAACTAGAAAAACAAATGAAACCAATATTGAAGTAACTGTAAACTTAGATGGTACAGGAAAAAGCAATTTAAATACAGGGCTTGGTTTTTTTGACCACATGCTAGAACAAATTGCGAAGCATGGCAATATTGATTTGTATGTGAGTGTAAAAGGCGATTTACATATTGATGAACACCATACCATAGAAGATGTAGCTATTACACTAGGAGAAACATTTTTACAAGCCTTGGGAAGTAAAAAAGGAATAGAAAGATATGGCTTTCTTTTACCGATGGATGATTGCTTAGCACAGGTAGGTATTGACTTTGGTGGCAGACCTTGGCTTGTATGGGATGCAACTTTTATTAGAGAAAAAATTGGAGAAATGCCTACGGAAATGTTTATGCATTTTTTTAAATCATTTAGCGATAATGCAAAATGCAATTTGAATATAAAAGCAGAAGGCGATAATGAACACCATAAAATAGAAGCTATTTTTAAAGCATTTGCAAAAGCTATAAAGATGGCAGTGAGTAAAACAAATAATTTTAGTATTCCAAGTACAAAAGGAACTTTATGATAGCCATTATAAAATACAATGCTGGTAATATTACATCTGTACAAAATGCGTTGAATAGATTGGGATATGAATCTATCATTACAGATGATGAAAATGAAATAAGAAAAGCAGATAAAGTTATTTTTCCTGGTGTGGGTGAAGCAAGTACTGCTATGCAATATTTGCAAGAAAGAAAATTAGATATGTTAATAAAATCATTGACACAACCAGTGCTGGGCATTTGCCTTGGACAACAATTGATGTGTACTTTTTCAGAAGAAAATAATACGACTTGTTTGGGTATTTTTGATGCAGAAGTAAAATTATTTCCACCAACAGCATTAGTACCACATATAGGTTGGAATAATATAGAAACGAGTAATAGCAACATTTTTGAGGGAATAACACCGGAAGATAATTTTTATTTTGTACATAGTTATTATGCTGAAATTTGTAAAAATACTATTGCAACTTGTAATTACATATTGCCTTTTAGTGCTGCTATGCAAAAAGATAATTTTTATGCAACGCAATTTCATCCTGAAAAATCAGCAGATGTAGGGGAAAGGGTATTGAGGATTTTTTTGGAATTGAGCCACTAAGGCACAGATAAAAATAATTAAGCTCTTTCCTACTTACAATAGGAACAAGTTGCAAATAACAAAATTCGATTCAATTGTAAAGTCAGGCTGAGCTTGTCGAA
>JANXOQ010000099.1 GCA_025357775.1 Ferruginibacter sp.
ACTAATATTTATTTTTTCAATTTTAATGTTCTCAGGTTTTGTAAAAGCATCTTTTGAAAATTTTAACAAAAATATTTTTGCAAATAAAAAATTAGCATCATACTTTTATATTTCAAATATACTCAAACATGAATTCCGAACAGAGACGTTTTTCAAAACGCTCAAAGCTGATAACAGCACTAGTTGTATTTTTTTCATTAATCTCCGCAGCAGTAGTTTATTTTTATCCAAGGTTAAAGCAGGCTTCTATTTTTGATAAAACAAATAATAGAGAAGACTCCTTACCAGCTATTCCTGCAAATAAGATTATCCCCAAAAAAAAGGATAAAACAATTTATTTAACTTTTGATGATGGTCCTTGCACAGGCAGTAGAACGGTAATGAATATATTGAAACAAGAGCAAATACAAGGTAGTTTTTTTATTGTAGGCTTGCACGTTTGTAAAAGCAGTAGTCAAAAAATTATTTACAATGAAATGAAAAAAAATAATCAATTTGAAATTTACAACCACAGCTACTCTCATGCGCTAAGAAACAGATTTAAATATTTTTATAGCCAACCAAAAACTGTAATACATGATTTTGAACAATGTGAAGACAGTGTGCCTTTTTCCACAAAAATTATTCGTTTGCCTGGTAGAAATACTTGGCGTATGGAAACAGTAAATTTTACTGATATAAGAGCAAGCAAGCCTGCAGCAGACAGCTTATTTAAGCACGGGTTTTTGCCTATGGGATGGGATCTTGAATGGCATTTTACCAATCATAGCCAACTAGTACAATCAGAGGAAACAATGCTTAAAGAAATAGATACTTGTTTTGCTAGAAATAATACACGCATAGGTAATCACTTAATATTACTCACACACGATCGTACTTTTGAAAGACCAGAAGACTCTGCAAAATTGCATAAATTTATAAAAGATTTAAAAAGTAGAAATATATATAATTTTGAAGTAGTAAGTAAATACCCTTTGTTACCTAAAGATACAATCGGTATACCAAAAACACATGTTATAAATTAGTTACGTATCTTTAAAAAAATTTAAATTAATTAAAATAAAACTATGGCACTATTTCAATCGGGTAACCCTGCCCTATCAGAAAAAAGATTTAGTAGTACAGTATTACCAGATATACTTACTTTAGATACGCAGATTAATATGACAGTAAAGGGAACGCTTAATAAATTTGGATTATTGTTTTTATTAACAATTGCATCAGCTTTTTTTACTTGGAAAGAATTTGCAAGTGGTGGAAATGTAAATACGCTTGTAATTGGCGGAGCAATAGGAGGGCTGGCATTGGGATTGGTAATTTCATTTAAAAAAGAATGGAGCCCATACCTAGCACCAGTATATGCATTGCTTGAAGGATTGTTTTTAGGTGGGGTATCTGCATTTTTTGAATTTGGCGCAAGCACCACTACCACTGTAGGATATTATAGTGGAGGGTATAGTGGCATGGTAATGCAAGCAATTTTACTTACGTTTAGTGTAGTTATAGGCATGTATTTATTATATAAATTTAATGTTATACGTGCTACGCAAAAGTTTAAATCTATTGTAATGACCGCTACAATGGGGTTGGGTATATTTTATTTAATAATGTTTGCAGCCAGCTTTTTTAATGTACCAATGCCAGGGTTTTTATACCAAGGTTCTTTAATTGGTATTGGGTTTTCATTATTTGTAGTAGCACTAGCAGCAATGAACCTTATTTTAGATTTTGATATGATAGAAAAAGGTGCAGAGATGGGTGCCCCTAAATATATGGAATGGTATGGTGCGTTTGGCTTACTAGTAACAATAGTGTGGTTATATTTAGAAATACTTAGACTGTTAAGTAAATTAAACAGAAGGTAAATTTTTAAAAAT
>JANXOQ010000102.1 GCA_025357775.1 Ferruginibacter sp.
TATTAATGCATCCCCTTTTTTTATCCCAAGTTCAACCATGCGGAATATTGCTGATATTATAAAACAACAGTTACAAATAAATACTATTTTAGAAAATGTGCGCAAAGTGAAGTACTTAAGGGTTTAATGTTTAAAGTACAATTTTTTTAAATTTAAAACGCTAGATTAACGTTATTGGAATAATAAAATTTATAAAAAGAATAAAAAATTAAAATTGTTGTAAAGTCAAAATATAAAAAGTCTAGGTTCTCATAATTCAATTTTAGTGAAAAACTTTGAAACATTAATCTTCAACTTTGAACTTTTCTTATTTTCCTCTTCCATATCCAAACCAATCGTTTCCATTTGCATATAACATTAGGGCAAGCAATATAACCATACCAACTATTTGTGCACGCTCTAAAAACTTTTCATTTGGTTTTCTACCAGTAATCATTTCGTATAAAGTAAATACTACATGCCCACCATCTAACGCTGGTATAGGAAGCAAGTTCATAAACGCTAAGGCTATGGAAAAAAAAGCGGTGATAGACCAAAACTGTTCCCAATCCCACTTATTGCCATTAAAAACTGAGCCCATAGATTTAAAACCTCCCACACCTTTAGCAGCACCAGTAGCTGGTGTAAGTATAAGTTTAAACTGTTGTATATATTCACTCAATTTATTAATAGCCATTTTTACACCCGCAGGAAAAGCTTGTAACATATTGTAACTTGTATGTTCTATTTTTAATACTCCTAAACTATCTAATTGTTTGCCACTCAAAAGTGTAGGACTAATTCTACCTTCTTCACTTACTTTTACTGGTAATATAATTTGAGTACCTTTTCTTTCAACGGTAAGTTGCAAAACTTTATTTTTATTTATTAAAAAATAACTTGCAGCATCATCTATAAAATTTACAGGTACAGTATCTACTTTTACAATTTTATCCCAATATTGCAACCCTGCTTTTTTTGCATTTGTCGTATCATCTTTGTCAAAATCTCCCATTATAGCAGGAATACGATTTAACAATAAAGGTGATCTAGATTTTTTCTTTTCTACAAGTTGACCTATTAAACTTACTGGTATTACTACATTAGCTGGCTTACCGTCTCTCTCAATAGTAATATTTCCACCCCCACTAAATAGTATACTTTTAGCAGCATCGTCAAAATATTTTATAGTATCGCCATTTATTGATACTAATTTATCACCATTTCTAAGTCCTATGTTGTACATTAAGGAATCAGTAACCCAAATACCATTTTTAAGTGAGCTATTTGGTATTTTATCTTGCCCCCAAGTAAACAAAATGCCTGCATATATAAAAAAAGCTAAAATTACATTTACGGTAACACCTCCAAGCATAATAATTAAACGTTGCCATGCTGGTTTACTTCTAAACTCCCAAGGCTGTGCTGGTTTGTTTAGCTGTTCTTTATCCATACTTTCATCAACCATTCCAGCTATTTTTACATAACCGCCTAGTGGCAACCAGCCTATACCATATTCTGTATCCCCAATTTTCTTTTTAAAAATAGAAAACCATGGGTCAAAAAAAAGATAAAACTTTTCTACTCTACATTTAAACCACTTTGCTGTAATATAATGTCCAAACTCATGTAAGATTACTAATATTGAAAGAGATAAAAGTAATTGCGCCACTTTTAAACCAACACTGCCCCAGTTAATTGTTAAAAATTCCATATAAATTATTTAGTATTTAGTATTAAAACAGTAGGAATTAGATTTTTAGAACCTTAAATTTTACGATTAAACATTTAATTCTCAACTTTTAATATTCAATTTTCAACACATCCTCTACATTTTTATTAATGAAGCTGCAAAGTTACGTGCCTCTCCGTCGGTTTCAAAATATTCATCTAAAGTAGGTTTTTCTATAAATGATATTTTCTCCATTGTTTTTTCTACCACAGCTGTAATATCCAAGAAACCAATTCTGTTTTTCAAAAATGCCCAAACTGCTATTTCATTAGCAGCATTAAGCACGCAAGGTTTATTACCACCAGCTTTAAGCGCTTCAATTGATAGACCTAAATTTCTAAAAGTTTTATAATCTGGTTCTTCAAAAGTAAGGCTGGCATATTTTTTAAAATCAAACCGTGGAAAATCATTTTTTAAACGCAATGGGTAACCCAATGCATATTGAATTGGTAGTTTCATATCTGGCAAGCCCATTTGAGCTTTCATACTTCCATCTTCAAACTGTACAAGGCTATGCACAATGCTTTGCGGGTGCACAATTACCTCTATTTGCGCTGGCTTTAAATTAAACAACCATTTAGCTTCTATCATTTCTAGTCCTTTATTCATAAGCGTTGCAGAATCAATAGATATTTTTGCACCCATGCTCCAATTAGGGTGTTGCAGCGCATGGTCACGCTTCACATTTACTAAAAAATTAGGTTTTTTTCCTAAAAACGGTCCTCCACTTGCGGTAAGTATTATTTTTTCAATTGGGTTGCGTGTTTCGCCAACCAAACACTGAAAAATAGCAGAATGCTCACTATCTACAGGAATTATTGGAGAGCGAAATTGTAAAGCTTGTTGCATTACAATATCTCCTGCTACTACTAAAGTTTCTTTATTTGCAAGTGCTATTACCTTACCTTTTTTAACTGCTTTTAATGTAGGGCGCAATCCTGCAAAGCCTACAATGGCAGTTAAAATTACATCGTATGTATCAAAATCTGCTACCTCTTCTAAAGCTTTTTCCCCTGCAAATACTTTAATGTCAGTAGTAGATAATGCATCTTTTACAATATCAAATTTGCTTTCATCTCCTATTACTACTGCATTTGGTAAAAATTCTAAGGCTTGTTTTATAAGTAGCTCATAATTTGTTTGGGCAGTTAAAATCTCTACTTCTAGCAAATTTGTATGCGTGCGTATTACATCCAATGCTTGTGTACCTATAGAACCAGTAGAGCCAAATATGGCAATGCGCTTTTTTTGTGCCGTATCGGGCATATTAAAATTTATTTAGAATGGCAATTTAACGAATAATTTTTTGGTAGTAAATTATAAAAAGTAATACAAGAAATTGTTAAAGTAAAAAATTGCAATGGTTCTTATATTTCAGCAATAAAAAAAGAAAAGAAAAGAAACGCTAATAAAAAGAAAGGAAATCAAAATGAGGTAGTTTCTTAGTCTTAAAAAGAAATGAAAAAAAACGTTACTAAACCGTTACTATGGAGAAAGTAAAACCCTCAAAGTCTTGTAAACTATGAGGGTTTAAACATGTTAGTTAAGTGCCCACGAAAGGAATCGAACCTTCACACCCTTGCGAATGGCAGATTTTGAGTCTGCTGCGTCTACCAATTCCGCCACATGGGCAATATGAAATTACTACTCTAAATTGCAATAATACATCAATCCTCTAATCTCTCCAAAATCCTTTTTAAATATTTTTTTTTGTAATAATATAATTTTAATTGTTGAAGTGTATTTTCATCTAATACTGAGCTTGCATCCAACGCCAATATAGGTTTGATTGTTTCATTTAAAGCATTTTCAAAAGATTTTATATCATTTTCAATGTTTATGTTTTCATTAAATGTTTCATTCAATTCCATCATTTCCATTAAAAAATTTGGTGGGAGGTTATATTTTTCATCTGCAATAATTACATTTTTTATTTGTAAAAAGTATTCAATCGTTTTATCTACATTACTAAAAATATTATAGGCTTTATTAATATTTGCAGATATTGCTAAAGCATTTTCTTTGTCTTCCTCATTTTCTTTTGTAAAATAATCTGGATGATATTGTTTTTGCAATTCTACATATTTTTTTGATATGAGAATTCTATCTACAATAGGGCTTTGCGGCAGTTGAAATAAATTGTAATAATTCATTTTACAAATGTACACCCTAAATAAAATGCATGCAGTAAATTGCACTAGCAAATTATACAAAATGACAACAATTGGACTTATAAGAGAAGGTAAAATACCAGCAGATAGCCGTGTGGCACTTACACCAGCGCAATGCAAATGGATTAGGCAAAACCACCCACAAATAAGAGTAATAGTACAAACTAGTGCAATCCGCTGCTTTACTGATAAAGAATACTTACTTGCTGGTGTAGAAATAAAAGAAGAAATGCGTGAATGTGATATTTTATTGGGCATAAAAGAAATACCTACAGATATGCTTATTGAAAATAAAACATATTTATTTTTTTCACACACAAAAAAACTTCAACCATACAATCAAAAATTATTAAAAAAAATAATTGAAAAAAATATTACACTTATTGATTATGAATGCTTAGAACATGAAGACGGTGCAAGAATAATTGGCTTTGGATTTTTTGCAGGTATTGTAGGTGCTCACAATGGCATGATGTCATATGGCAAAAGAACTGGTGCATATAATTTAGAAAGAGTGAACGGAGGTAAAAATTTACAACATCTAATACATACTTATTTTGGCTTAAAATTACCTAATATAAAAATTGCAGTTACTGGAAGCGGAAGAGTAGCACATGGAGTACTTGAAATTATGAATCTTATGGGCATAAATGAAGTAGAACCAGAAGACTATTTAGTAAAAAATTATACTTACCCCGTTTATGTGCATTTAAAAGCAGGGAATTTATATACACATAAAATTACTAAAAATTACAGCAGAACTGATTTTCATGAAAATCCTACAGACTACAAATGCAACTTTTTACCTTATACATTTCAAACAGATATTTTGATGAATGGTATTTACTGGGAGCAAAAAATACCTCAGTTATTTGAAAATATTGATTTAAAAAATGAAGGTTTTCGAATAAAGACTATTGCAGATATTACTGATGATATGGGTGGCTCCGTACCTTGCAACCTTGGTGATAGTACCATTGCAAACCCTGTGTATGGTGTAAATAAAAATACTTTTGAAAAAACCGAACCATACTTGCAAAACTCGGTAGATATTATGGCTGTAGGTAACTTGCCCAATGAACTTCCAAAAGATGCTAGTAGATATTTTGGTGAACAATTAATAAAACATGTATTTACAGATTTATTTAGTGGAGAAGAAAATAGATTAATAAATAATGCAACTATTGTAAAAAAAGGAAAATTAAATAAAGGGTATGAATATATGGAAGAATACGCAAGGGTAGTTTAGCATACAATTTTTTTGTGAAATTTATTGTTTTGCTAATTATTATATAAATGCATTAACTACTTAAAATATTTTTTTAATTTATCGAGAAAAAAATCTGGCATATTTACTTTTTTCATTGTAATAGAATCTATAAAATATAAAGTGGTACTGCCTTTGTTTAGCAATTTATTGGCTTCATTAAATATTTCTGTATAAAATATAATACTATGTGCAATGGGTAACTCTTGCAAAATAGTTTTTACAGTTATTACATCATCATATTTTGCTGGGCGTAAAAAGCTACTATTGGTTTCTACAACTGGCATTATTATACCCATAACTTCTAAATCTTTATATGAAAAACCTAATTGTCGTATAGCTTCAGTACGCCCAATTTCATAAAACTGGGCATAGTTACCATAGTACACTACTCCCATCTGGTCTGTGAGGGCGTAGTGTATACGAATGTTTGTGTTACTTGTATACATGTGTGTGTAAGTATGTGTTAAGATTGAGTTAGTCTTAACATGAATATTAATTTATAAAAACTTTGGTAAAAAATGGCTCTATATTATTGTAATGACCGGCTCCCAAATAAGCTCTTCTCTATTTCCCTATCATACTATCCACACTAATTTTTCCTGGCCCTACAAACAATAATATAAGGTATGCTATAATATATAAGCTCACGGCATCTTCATGCAAATAATCATTGTGATGTACCTTCCACATAGCAACTACCATAGTTATAATAAGGGGTATGCATGCAAACCTTGTAAACAATCCCATAATTAATAAAGCACTGCAAAAAAACTCAGAAAAAATTACAAGTATAGTAGATGCTTTTTGTCCTATTCCCAAAAAGTTAATCATATCATGCATTGTGGTATCAAAATGTGTTAGTTTTTCATAACCATGTTGCAGCATTAATAAACCTGCAACAAGCCTTAGCAAAAGCATCGCTGTATTAAATGCTCCAGCAGAATATTTTGTAGATAATAATTTTTTCATGTTATTTTTTTGAAATTAAAAATGTTTATAAAAGTTTAAAATTTTGTGAACGTTTTATAAGAGAGGTAAAAATACTTTTCATTTGTTTACATTGCAAAAATATCTTACGATTATTACATTTTAGAAACGGTATAATTGTTGCTAGCGATATAATTGAATATAAAAAAGTACTTTTTTTAATTATTATTTTAAATATGAGCAAACGAATATTATTATCTATAGCTGCTACAATACTATGCTGTATTGCTTTTGCGCAGCCTACACATGTATTTACCGATGAAGAAAAAGATTATAAAATCGTAAAAGAATTTATAGCAAAGGAACAGTATGCATTTGCATATTCACTAATAAAAGAATTAAAATTAAAATATAGGCAAGATAAAAAAACTGACCATGCATATATAAATGATGATATAAATTTTTATAATGCATTGTGTGAGTTAAAGTTTTTGCAGGATATAGGAAAAGAAGATGCATTAGAATATATAAATAGTGTAAACAACGAACCTCGTAAACAAATATTAAGTTTTCACTTGGCACATTATTTTTTCTTAAAAAATGATTTTAGCAATGCCATCATTTACTTTGATGAAGCAGGTTATTACAACCTAAGCAATGAGCAAATAGCTGATGCAAAATTTGAAAAAGCTTATTGTCAATTTAACCTAAAACAATTTGCAGAAGCAAAACCTTTATTTAACGAAATACACCAAGTAGCTTCCAATAAATATTATATACCTGCTAATTATTATTATGGCTTTATAGCATACTATTATAAACAATATAACGAAGCATTAAAGTCATTTAAACTGGTAGAGAGTTACGATGAATATAAAGGCGTAGTGCCATATTACATAGCGGAAATTTATTATTTTCAAGAAAAAAAAGAGGAGGCCCTGCGGTATGGAGAGAGCGTACTTACACGAAAAGCACCATTATACTACGATGCACAATTACGATTGCTTATAGGGCAAATTTATTTTGAAAAAAAAGAATATAATAAGGCATTGCCACTATTAGAAAATTATGTAAATAAAAGTGCTAAAATATCAAAAGAAATATTATATGAGTTAAGTTTCTGCCATTATACGGCTGGCAATACATACAAAGCCATTGAAGGATTTAAGCAGCTTAGTGGCATGAAAGATTCAATGGGGCAAAATAGCATGTACCTACTGGGAGATTTGTACTTAAAAACAGGCAATAAACCTAATGCTAGAACAGCTTTTCAATATTGTGCATATAATAGTAGTAACGCATTGCAACAAAAAGTATCAAGGTTTAATTATGCAAAACTAAGTTTTGAATTGGGATATCAAGATATAGCACTTACTGAAATAAAAAGTTATTTGAATACCTATCCCAATAGCGAATATGATGTGGAAGCAAAAGAAGTATTGGTAGCATTACTTGCCCGTACAAATAATTTTACAGATGCATTGGTTGTGTATGAAAAATTTGACAAACCCACCACTACCATGCAAAAAATATATCCAACATTGTTGTATGGCAAGGCTATTGAGTACATAAATGACCAACAGCTACAAAAAGCAGATGAGTTATTTGCTAAAATAATAGCCGATAATAATGCTGGCAACAAAGCATTTTACTCAAATTTTTGGCGTGGAGAAATTGCGTACAGACAGCAACGATTTGATGATGCTACAAGGTATTTAAGTTTGTTCTTACAAGCAAATGTGCCTTCGCAAGGAGAAGCAAATTCACAAACTGCTAGGTACAATATTGGTTATAGCAGGTTTCAAAAAGAAGATTACAAACAAGCTTCAACTTACTTTGAGCAAGTAGTAGCAAGGGTTTTCACTACATCAACTTCGCTAGAGCATGATGCATATTTACGCAATGCAGATGCATACTACATGCAAAAAGATTTTGCAAAAGCCAATAGCATGTACGAATTAGCCATAGCAGCAGCTAGCCCACAAGCTGATTATGCATTGTACCAAAAAGCGTTGATTGCTGGTATAAAAAATGCTACTGAGAAGATAAAATTATTAAATGCATTAAACAAGCAATATTCTGGTAGTAGTTTGAAGCAAGATGTAAATATGGAAATTGCCATAACCTATATTTCTAATGGGAAATTTGCTGATGCAATACCTTTTTTAAATAATATTTTAGCATCAACAGATGGAGGACTAAAACCAAGGGCATACCTAAAACTTGGGCTTGCACAATACAATAATAAAAATAATGCAGAAGCGTTAAAGGCTTATACAACATTAATAAAAACCTATCCACAATCTTTAGAGGCTGATGAAGCTACAGATATTGTAAAAGCTATTTATGTGGAGGAGAGCAAGACTGAAGAATACGTGGCTTTGATGAATCAAATTGGAAAACCAGTTTCGGTATCAGAGGCAGATTCTTTAAGCTATACAGCTGCATACAGTAAATATGAAGCAGGTGATTGTGCAGCGTCCATTAACAGTTTTGGAAATTACCTTTCTAAATTTCCTACTGGCGCTTACAGTTTAGAGGCTAATTATTTTAGAGGTGATTGTTACCAAAAAGCCAACAACTTACAAAATGCTTTAATAAGTTATGCCTTTGTAAATGCAAAAGGCAATAGCAAATATTTTGAAAAAGCTACGTTGGAAGCAGCACGAATAAATTATTTTGAACTAAAAAACTATACAGAAGCGAAAAAATATTTTGAATCTTTAAAAGCTAATGCTGTAAATCAAGATAATTTGTTAGAAGCCTTGCGTGGAGTGGTGCGTTGCTATTACCAAACAAAAGATTATACCGAAGCCAATGCAGCATCAAAAGAATTATTAGCTAGAAAAGGAATAAGTACTGATGATAAATCTATAGGTTTTTTAGTGCTGGGTAAAACAGCCCAAACTAGTGGTGATTGTGCAGAAGCAATTAAATCTTTTAAGGCTGTTGCATCCATTAATCGCTCTGCATGGGGTGCAGAAGCTAGGTACGAGATTGCTAGCTGTCAGTTTACTCAAAACAATTTTGCAGCAGCAGAAAAAGCAGCATTAGCCACTATTAAAGAAACGGGGTCTTACGATGAGTGGGTTACCAAATCATACATTTTAATAGGTGATATTTTTATGCAACAAAAAGATTATTTTAATGCAAAAGCCACTTATGAAAGTGTAGCTAAAAATGCTTCTTTGCCAGCATTGAAAACACTGGCACAGCAAAAATTAGATGCCACAATAGCTACAGAAAAACTTAACTCAAAAATTAGTAATTAATTATATGAACAAAATATTATTAACAACAATATTGTCGTTTTTTGCTTTTGCAACTTATGCGCAACCTAGCAAAACTCAAACTATAGACATAAACTCTTCTTACAAGCCAGTGCTTCGCAATGCAGTTAAAATAAATTTTAATGGTGCTCAATTACCAGTAGATACAATCAACCCTATATTGGCTTACAAAATACCATCGCAAAATTTATTTTATGCATATAGCCCTATTTCATTAAAGCCCTTAGCCTTAGAGCAGGATACAAATTTATACCTAGGCAGTAGGCAATTTTTAAAGATTGGTTTTGGTAATTTTACTACGCCTTATATACGTGGAGGTATAAGCTTGGGGGATGGTAAAAAAAGTTTACTAAATATTACAGCAGATTATATTCAATCAAAAGGCAATATTAAAAACCAAGATTTTTCTCAGCTAAATGCAAGAGTAGACGGCAGTAGTTTTATGCCTACAAGTGAGTTATATGGCAGTTTTGAAATGAATATGCATACTTATCATTTGTATGGTTATAATCATCTATTATTTAGTCCAAAAAAAGATAGTGTAAAACAACAGTTTCAAAATATAACTTTAAGAGGAGGATATAAAAATACAAAACCAACAGAAAGTGGAATTAATTATAACCCCAATATTGAACTAAATTTATTTACAAATACAGATAAAGTAACGGAAACAAATGCCATTATTAATTTGCCTTTTGATAAAGTAATAAACGATAATTTTTCTGCTAAAATAGAACTGAAAGCAGATGTAACTTCATACACTACAAAAAATATTTTGCCAGCCAATATTTCTTTGAACAATACAATTGTACAAATAAACCCAGCTGTAAATTATTATAGTGATTTATTTACTCTGCATGGCGGTATCATTGCTGCATGGAACAATAAACAGTATGAACTGCTACCAGATATATATGCAGAAATACCTGTAAAAGATAAAATATTTTCTATACAAGCTGGATGGATAGGACGTTTGGTAAAAAATAATTTTAAAAACCTTACTACAATCAACCCCTATTTATCGCCTATTCTGTTTCAAACCAATACAAAAGAAACAGAATATTATGGTGGTATAAAAGCTAGTATAGCTAAGCATTTTAACTTTAGTGCTAAGGCTGGTTTAATCAATTACAAAAATCTTCCGATATTTATAAATGATACATTAAAAGGAGAAAATAATTTTATAATAAGCAACGAAACATCCATCAATAATTTTAGGATACATGGAGATTTTAGCTACATTAATCAAGATAAATTTTCGCTTACTGCTGGTATAAATTTTAATGGATATACAAACTTGCAAGTGAATGCTAAACCATGGCATACAATACCCGTAGAGCTTACTGGCTCCTTGCGTTGGTGGTTATTAAAAACGGTTTTATTAAAATCTGACCTTCGCTTTTTTGATGGCAGTAATTATTTAGCAAAAGGAAATGTATCTAAAATAAATACTGGTGCTGCTGATTTAAGTGCAGGCTTAGAATTTAAAATAACAAAAAATATATCAATATGGGGTGATGCCAATAATATTTTGAACAGCAAATATGAACGTTGGCATAATTATGAAGTATATGGGGCTAATTTTATAGGCGGTGTTTTATTTAATTTTTAAAAAA
>JANXOQ010000210.1 GCA_025357775.1 Ferruginibacter sp.
AACAATTTATTTTGATATTCGCTGTCCCCAAAAAAATAATAGTATTACAAACAATTTTTGAAGGAGTATTAAACAAAAAAAGTAATAATAATTTTATAAACTGCTAGACTGATAATGGATAAATCTTTTGATAAAATATGGGCCGATTGTTTAGATATTATCAAAGATATAGTGGAATGGCAACATTTTAAAACTTGGTTTGAGCCCATAAAACCTGTACATCTAAAGGATAAAGTACTTACTATACAAGTGCCAAGTCAATTTTTTTATGAGTATCTTGAGGAGCATTATGTATCTCTCCTTGCAAAAACATTGAAAAGAGAATTAGGCAAAGAAGCAAGATTGGAATATAGAATAATGGTAGATAGTGGAAATAGTAAAAATAAACCACTAACAACAGATATACCTGGGCATGGTTACAAATCATATTCAAACAACGAAATGGATTTTCCGCTAGTCACAAATAACCCTGTAAAGAATCCGTTTGTAATACCGGGTCTTAGAAAGATGCAGATAGACCCGCAGCTTAATTCCGCATACACTTTTGATACCTATATAGAAGGAGATTGTAACCGTGTAGCTCGTAGGGCTGGTAAAACAGTTGCAGAAAAACCTGGGGGTACCAGTTTTAACCCTTTAGTAATATATGGTGGTGTTGGCCTTGGTAAAACTCATTTGGCACAAGCAATAGGCAACGAGGTAAAAAATATTAATCCTAATAAAGTTGTACTGTATGTAAGTTCCGAAAAATTTATAAATCAGTTTATAGATCATGGTCGTAATAATGCCATAAATGATTTTATACATTTTTACCAATTGATAGACGTTTTAATTATTGACGATATACAGTTCTTTAATAGAGCAGAGAAATCTCAAGATGCATTTTTTTCTATTTTTAATCACCTACACCAAAGTGGAAAACAACTAATACTAACTAGTGATAAATCTCCAAAAGATTTAGAGGGTGTACAAGAAAGATTATTAAGCCGTTTTCGCTGGGGGTTAAGCGCAGACTTACAAGTGCCAGACTACGAAACAAAAATTGAAATATTAGACATAAAAATGAAAAACGATGGTTTTGATATGCCTCGTGAAGTAGTAAAATATATAGCATATAATATAAATACAAATGTAAGAGAGCTAGAAGGGGCACTCATTTCATTATTGGCACAATCTTCGCTAAACAAGAGAGAAATAGACCTCGAATTGGCAAAGAAAGTATTGAGAAATTTTGTAAAATCTTCTACAAAGGAAATTACTATTGACGCTATCCAAAAAATGGTATGCGAATATTTTGATGTTGCTTATGATAAGCTTCTACAAAAAACTCGTAAAAGAGAAATTGTGCAGGCACGTCAAATAACCATGTTTTTATCAAAAGCATTTACAAAAAATTCGCTCAAAACTATTGGGGAGCATTTTGGGGGTAGAGACCATACAACTGTTATACATAGCTGCCAAACAGTAAAAGATTTAATGGATACAGATACAATGTTTAAAGAAAGCGTATTAGAATTACAGCAAAAAGTACAGTTGGCTGCAATGTAGTTTTGATTAAAATATTTTTTAAAGTCGTTTCAATAATTGAAACGACTTTCTTGTTTTGTTTATTTTTACCATATAAATATAAAGTAAATAGTATGGGACTAGTGTATGCAGAAATTGAATAAATAAATGCAGATTATTTAGCCATTTTAAGTATGTAAAAAATTGAAAAAAATTAAGTAAGAAGTATGGCAGTAATTATGATGGTAAAAGAAAATTGGCGGATATATTTCATGGCGCCAATTAAGAGAAGAACTTAATTGTAAATCTTGACCATCAATACGTAGCACAAGTAAAATAAAATCTTTTTTTATCCATAAGAAAATACAAAACTAAAAGGGAAGAATTATCGTTTTTTTGCATCAATATTTTATAAAATTTTATATGACTTCAGCATACAACTTTATTGCCTCTTGGCAACTATTTCCCGAAAAAGGCACTTACGAAAAAGGCAATAGACCAAAGAGTGGCTATTTTCAAATAACGGCCGCAGAAAATAAAAATTATTTAACAATTAGCAATAGTTGGGTAACATTGGAAAATGATTCATTTAATGCGAAGTATGATATTTTAATTGATGATTCGCTTCAAGAATTTTATGATAAAGATTTTGCTACACACGTAAGAGGAAAAGTATTAAGCTCTATTATTTTTGAAATAAATTTTATAAAAAACGACAATGTAGTTTTAGAAATTATACATGCCATAGAACCAAATGGGTATTTAAAAGTAACTCAAAATGGTAAAAAGGAAGACGGAGTTTCTTTTACTAATATAGAATTTTTTCACAAGCAAATGAGTGTGCTTCCGTACAGTGCTAGTGTAAGCGGTGTTGTAATAAAACCTACGCAAGAAGGTGTAATAAGGCACAAAGTGCTTACAGCAATGGAAGAACAAACCAACATGCAGCTTGATCAAATACGCAAGCAAGTAGAACTGCTGGCATTGCAAGCACAAGAAATACAAAGCAGAAAAGAATTGTCGATGATTGTATATAGTGCAAAATTAAATTTTCAGCCAATAATTGGTAATATTTATAACTTATACGAAAACCACGATGGGGCTTATATGATAAGTATGATAAGCCCCAACGAATGGGGTAGAAGTGGAAAAGGATATAAAGCTCATATAGCTAAAGTACAATTGCTTGCAGACCACACTTGGAAGGAAATCTTGTAAAATATTAATCCTACTTATAAAATTCTAACTTGAAAAATATTAATTTTTTCACAAAATAGTATTAAAAAAAAATTGTGGTATAGTTTTAGTTATTTTTATAGTATTCTAAAAAAAAAC
>JANXOQ010000158.1 GCA_025357775.1 Ferruginibacter sp.
CTTTTGTTGCGTTTCGTTTTGTGCTTCTAAAACCCAAGGTGTTTCTTGCAGTAATACAGATTTTAATTCTTCATTCTTTTGCAAATTACTTACGAGTGCCGCTGTTGCCTCATCCCCCGCCTTCTCCGAAGGAGAAGGAGCATTCCACTTCTCAAAAACAGCTTTTATTTTTGGTGATGAATTACTAATAAACGATGCCAATGTATTGGCATAATACCTACTAAAACTTTGCTCTGCACACTCATACGGATACTCAATTAAGTACGGTAATGCTTGCACTGCATACCATGCAGGGTTGCTTGTGTATTCTATAGTAAGCGCATGCGTGCTTAATGTAGCCACCCCACCCCCCGAAGGGGGGATTGATGATGCAAGTAATTTATCAAACTTAAAATTCTTTGTCGCCACATTTCTCATGTTTAAAGGCATACTTTCTGTAACCAACATTCTATTTGTGAGTACAGGTAATGCAGCTTCCTCACCATCAGAAGCTCCCCCACCCCCCAAAGGGGGGATTGTAGTGGAAGCTTTTACTCGATATATGAGAGAACTATTGAAATTGCTTGGCACTTCCATCGGAAATTTTACGGCCACACTTTGCCCTGCTGGCACAGTAAAGTATTGGTTTGGAAATACATTTTTAAACCAACCATCTACAGGTTTGTTTGTAGCAGCGTCTAATAATTCTAATTGCGATGTGCCCGTTATTTCTTTATCTGTAAGGTTTACAATTTTGGCAGAAAACTCCATGCGATCTCCTTCTCTTAAAAAACGAGGTGCATTGGGCTGTACCATTAATTGCTTTTGTGTAACTACCTTTTTTGTACTTACCGCACTTGCCAGTTCTTTTGTGTGTGAAATCGTCATCATTTTCCATTCTGTAAGTGCCTCTGGCATGGTAAACGAAAATGCTATGTTACCATCTGCATCTGTTTCTAGTGCAGGGAAAAAGAAAGCTGTTTCATTGAAGTTTTTGCGGAGTTTGATTTCTGGTTGTGGATTTACTTTTGTAGAAATAACAGAATCATTTTTTACACCTATTTGCACACTTGCAACTTTAGCAACAGCACCTGTCATAGATTTTTTTTGCATAGTAACAGAAGCATCTGAATTAACTGCCATTTCCGCTAATGGCGCAGGCGCATTTGCAGTCATTGAACGTACTCCTCTTATAACAATTTTAGTACTTCTACCTATTTCATTCCACCCATTATTCAACAAATAATCATACTGCTTTTCAATACCGACTAAGTTACCATTTTTATAAATCTCTCTCTCCTCAGAACCAACATCATTAAACGTTTCACTAGTCCAATTAAAATAACCATTATTCATTGGCCACAAACTTTTCAAATCACTCCAAGCATGTGGCTTAAATTGATCTAGAGAAGCATCGTACATACTTATCAATGTTTCCGCAGCTACTTTTTCTGCTTTATCACCAGTAATTTTTATTTTCCATTTTTCTTCACTACCAGGTTCTAATTTATCTCTAAAAGTTTCGTACGAAATGTTTAAGTCTTTATTATTCCATGGTACTGCAAAATTTTCTGCACCATTATATATGCGATTGTGCTGCACAAATGCATAATTCATATTTATACCACCACGATCTGCTTCTGTTACATCAATTGTATTACTAAATGTTTCTCCTGCACTTACGGTAGGGTATGTTATTTTATATTGCTCATTCGGCTTTACCACATTTTGTATAAGCCATATTTTTTCAAAACCAGTTGTAATATTATAGGTAATTTTATCGCTAGGTTGTGCGGTTTTATTTTTTACAGTAATCGTAATTGGCTCGGTTGACCTCACCCTCGTTCCCTCTCCAAGGGAGAGGGATGACGAGGAGACCGGCAAATAGACCTGCATAAATTTTTCCGCCTTTACTTCTTCGCCATACTTATCCTTTGCAGTTGCTATTATTTTAAACCATCCGCTAGTGCTTAATCTTAAATCTCCAATCTTAAATCTAAAATCTCTACTCGTCGTGTCTGATTTATCTATTACTTTTTCACCTAGTTCCCATTTACTCATTTCATCTTCATCTGCATACACATCATACGGAAAGCTTTGATAGTACTCTCCTTTATTCATCGTAAATAAATCTGGCTGTTCCCAATATCTTTTTCTAAATATTTTATTGGGTTCTTTCAATTTGTATATCTCTACTTTTACGGTAGCTTTTTCAAACAAACCATTTGTGTTGGTTGTGCTAATACCAATATTTTTTACACTATCTATTGGTATTTTTTCAGCTGCAATAATATCTAGTTTCAATGCTTGGTACGAAACAGAAACATCAGTAGATGCACTTCTTGTTTCACCATTTACATCTGTAATGTCAACACTTACTTTATACTCAAAAGTAGGCTGGTCTTTTTTAGCAACTGATTCATCTGGTATTGCTTTAAATGTGATGGTAAATTCTCCTTTAGCATCAGTGGTTGCAGTGCCATTGGTTATTTCCATAGCTTCACTTCCACCTCGTGGGTAATAGCCTCTGTAGTAGCCCCACCAAATTGGGTAGCGCACTTCTCTTACAACTCGATACGAGACCTTTGCTCCATCAATATTGTTCCCAGCGTATGCTTTTGCCGTTCCTGTTACTTTTACGCTATCATTTACCCTATAAGTACCCACTGGCTTTTTTATTTCTACACTAAATTTTGGTCGCTTGTATTCTTCAACACTTATATATTGTGTAGAGTTGGTTATAGAATCTTGAATATAAAAATTACCATTCAATAAACCTTCGGGTATTTTAAAGCTGCCATTGTAAGAGCCGTAGCCATTTGTTGTTAGCGATAGACTAGCTACTTTTTGTCCGTTGTTATCATGCAACCTTATGGTTGTTTTTTTACCGGTTACTACTTTGCTGTTTCTTCCACTACTATCTGTTTCCGTCATTATACCTTTAAAGAAAATCGTTTGCCCGGGGCGGTAAATACTTCTATCTGTAAATAAAAATGTTCGCTTTACACTGTTTCTATTTTGATTATAATCATCATAATAATAACTGTTGTATGAATCGTCTGTAAACAACTCATCATTATTATACTTTATTTGTAAAAAATAATTTTCATAATTTTTACGCTTAGCCATTTTTATAAAACCATTTTTATCGGCGTTATATTTTGCTCCCTTTACTTCTTCGTTCCTTCTAGTGCCATTATTGTAGATGTTGTTCCAAATTTGTACAGTAGCATTCTCTAATGGCTTTCCACTTTCTCTATCTAGCACATATAACTCATTTTTATTATTGCTGATGTAGCTAATATTGCTTACATAGGTAGTAATGCGACCAATGATATTATTGTTCAGCGAAAAATCTTCTTTCATGCTCACCAATAAATAATATGAACCTTGTGGTAAAGTTTCTATTTTTATTTCTGTACTGTGCGTTTGAAAATCTTTTTGGTCTGGCATTGGCACTGTCCAAGATTTTGTAGGTTTTAATGCAACAATGCTTGGCCAAATATTCTCATAGTTGTTATTGTTTTCTATTTTTTTAATTTCTTCTCTTGTCATTTTTATCACACGGCAAAAAATATTTTTTACATTTTTAAATTGTACCAATGCACGAAAAGCTTGGTTTTGCACATTTACTTTTTCTGTTAGAAAATGTAAGCTTGGTGTTTCTATTTGGTTTAATACATTTTTACAATTTATGCCACCTTCACTTTTTGGAAATTTTGCATAAGCCGCATCGCAAATTTGTTTTGCCTTTACAATATCAAATTGTGTACTGGTATTTGTTAGTGGATTATATTCTTCTCCATTTTGCATAAGTATTTGTGCACGTAAGTAAGAAGCCAGTGCACTTGTAGGGCTGCTAGCATATTTTGTTTCAATATTTAATAGTGCATTTTCATATAATTTTTCTTTATTTGTAAATACACCATGTTCGTTTACAAAGGCTAATCTTTTAAGGTCTGCATCTAGTAGGGCTTCTGGCTGTGCGTCGTTTATATGAAAAGCCAATAAACCTTGCATTAATTTTAACGCATTAAAATAAAATGAAGCAGTATCTTTTGTTTTAAAATTATGTGCAGCAAATTTAGCTACAGGTGCAAATGCCAGATCTTCATTTATGATAAACTTATAAGAAGCACTCGTTACATCATTTTCTGTATTCATAAAATAATCCAATGCTCTATGTGTTAAAAAATCATATAAGGTTGGGCGAAGGCTTCTTGTGTTTTTTCCTTTTTCAATAATAACATCTATTGCATCAATTTTTGTAGCCTTTAACAATTCATCACTTTTTAAAGATGTTTTGTACAAAGAAGAAATCTTATCATTTAGTTTAGGAATGCTCCATGTGATAATGTCATCTCCTTTTTCTTCAGTAAGTGCTGTACGGTTGTATAATTGGTAACGATGCGCTTCTTTGTAATTTTGAAACAACTGTGCTTGCATGCTCAGTAATACATTTTTTGCCGGAGCTTTTGTTTTGGCAATGAGCGTATCCACATAAAAAATATTTTTTTGTTGGTTATCTTCTGCCACCATATTTCTATATTTCATGATGTGCATGGCAGCTTTTATTTGTTGGGGATCATTATTACTTTTTATAGCATTGGCAAATATTTGCTCTACAACTTTTTGCGCATCCTTTGTAAGCCCTTTTTTATCAGCAGCTTCTACTTTTTTCCATTCTATGTTGTAATCATTTTTTATTTGTGCCATAGTTGATATAGATAATAGACTAAAAATTGCTATAAAAATTTTTCGTAAAAACATGTTGTGTTTATTTTAATTACAGGATACAAATTGTTACTAAATTACATTTTATAATTCATAAAATGTAGTTTAATAATGATGCTTTTTTAGGTAAAAATACATAAACCCTTTCTCTTTAATTTTATTATAAGCTGGTGTAAGCCTACTTGTAGCTTTATCCCATAAAATCATTTTCCTTGGTAATAGTTTTAGTACAAAATCAATATAATATGTATTTATTGCAAATTATTTTAACATATAATTGTTATAAGAAATATATTTAAAAAAGACTTTTGGTTATTTCGTACGAAACTTTACATTTGCACAAAATTAAATAACGTAAACAATGTTTTGGACACTAGAACTTGCCTCACACCTAGAAGATGCCCCATGGCCAGCAACAAAAGATGAATTGATAGATTATAGTATTCGTAGCGGTGCCCCTATAGAAGTTATAGAAAACTTGCAAGAACTGGAAGACGAAGGCGATATGTATGAAGGCTTAGAAGATATATGGCCAGATTACCCAAGTCAAGATGATTTCTTTTTTAATGAAGATGAATATTAAGATATGAGTATTGAGATATGAGTATTGAGATATAAGTATTGAGATATAAGTATTGAGATAACTAAATTAGACAGCCCTTTCTTTATAGAAAGGGCTGTCTAATTGGGTGATGTTTTATTTTTTGATTAATATTTTTATCAAACTAAATATATAAAACATTAATACGTATTTAGTTTTTCTAATTAAATCCAAAATTTCCTATAAGTCCTCTCAATAGTCATATCACAATACTCAATACTCCCATCTCAATACTAATCTCTACTTTTCCATCTGCTCTATAACCCCCTGTGTTACACCTGTGCTGCTAAAGCCTCCATCATGAAATAAATTTTGCATCGTTACCATTTTTGTAAGGTCGCTAAACAACGTCATTGTATAGTTTGCACAATCCTCTGCACTTGCATTACCAAGCGGACTCATATTTTCAGCATACGTAATAAAACCATCAAAACCCTTTACACCACTTCCTGCCGTAGTTCTTGTAGGCGATTGTGAAATCGTATTTACACGTACATGTTTTTTTACCCCATAGTGGTACCCAAAACTACGAGCCACACTTTCTAGTAATGATTTTGCATCTGCCATTTCGTTGTAGTCAGGGAAAACCCTTTGCGCAGCTATGTATGTAAGCGCCACCACACTTGCCCATTCGTTCAGTGCATCATGCTTCATGCAGCATGCAAGTACACGGTGCAAGCTCATGCTGCTTATTTCAAATGTTTTAAGGTTATGCACATAATCAATTTCTGTATAGTGCTTCCCCTTGCGCACATTTATGCTCATGCCTATTGAATGCAAAATAAAATCGAACCCACCACCAAAATGCTCCATTGTTTTTGTAATTAAATTTTCGACATCTTCAGCATTGCTTACATCACAACCAATTACAGGCGCATTTATTCTTTCTGCTAGTTTATTTATTTCTCCCATGCGCATAGCTACAGGAGCATTACTCAGCACTATTTCAGCACCCTCTTCATGGCATTTAATAGCAGTTATCCATGCAATAGATTTTTCATCTAGCGCACCAAAAATTATTCCTTTCTTTCCTTTAAGTAAATTATACATCGGTGGGTTGGTTTATTTATTAATGAGTTGCTAAGATAATAATATTTTTTTTAAGAAGATTTGGCGCAGACAAGCATATACTTTCTATCAACATTGGAAAGGGCTATTCGATGCAATCTTTTTTGTTCGTACCTCACAAAAAAGGGTTTTCACTGCTATCCCTTGCGGTCGATAAATAAGTTGGAAAGTGGAGATATGTAAACAGAGTTGGTAAATTTGAAAAATTAAATAAAAATATCTAAACTCAAAAATATTAGATATACTTCTATGCTAAAAAGTGGACATTATTAGTAAAAATCATTATTCGTTCTACAAAGTTTCCCAAAATAATCGGTAATTTTATTTAAATTTTAAGTAAAGAAAATGCCAATATGAAGGTAGCTATAATAGATATGTACGAAGGAGCTGCTAACCAAGGTATGCGCTGTATAAGAGAAATTTTAAATCAATTTGCTGAGTTGCAAGGTCGTGATCTTGAAAGAAATGAATACGATGTTCGTAGAACCAACATTGTGCCTAATTTAAGTTATGATTTTTACATTTGCTCTGGTGGTCCAGGCTCTCCATTGGATAGTAAAGGAAGTATTTGGGAAAATGCTTTTTTTAATTGGATAGAAAAAGTAGAACAATATAATGCCAAAGAAGAAAATGTATTAAAGAAATCTATATTTTTTATTTGTCATTCTTTTCAATTGGCTTGCAGGTATTTTGATGTAGCTACTGTAAGCAAAAGAAAAAGTACTGCCTTTGGTGTTTTCCCTATACACTATTTGCAAGATGCCAATAACGATGTAATTTTTGAAGGTCTCACCGACCCTTTTTATGCAGTAGATAGTAGAGATTATCAAGCAACACAACCTAAACACAATAAACTTAAAAATATTGGTGGTAAAATATTAGCCATAGAAAAGGCTAGACCTCATGTGCCTTTAGAAAGAGCAATAATGTCTGTAAGATTTAATGAACACATGGTAGGTACTCAGTTTCACCCAGAAGCAGATGCTATAGGAATGGGCATACATTTACAAACAGAAGAAAGAAAAAAAATTGTAATAGATAACCATGGCATAGAAAAATGGCATAGCATGATAGACCAACTAAAAGACCCCGATAAAATTTTACATACTTACGAACATATATTTCCAAGTTTTTTAAAAGATGCGGTAAGAAAGATGGAATTGGTGAAGCTGTGAAATTATTTTTTTGGTAAAAATCTTTTAAAATCTGTTATCACCTAACCAATTCATAGCTATCATCAATCATACCTTTTACTAAATCACTTTTAATACTTTCTGCAAGTATAGTATTCCAATGTCTTTTGTTCATGTGGTAGCCAGGCAAAATTTTATTTGCGTATTCCTCTCTTAACTGTATAGCTTTATCGGGGTCGCATTTTACATTTATACTAAAGGGGACATTAGCAAGTGCCACTAATAAAAACATTTTATTATTTACTTTAAAAACTAGTGTGTCCTCTCCAAATGGAAATCCTTCGGTTACATTTTCTTTTTGTAAAGCATATACTCTAATATCTTCTGCATTCATTTTTTGTATTTTATAAACTCAGACTAAATTTACAGTATACAAAATTATCAGAATATAATTTTTCACAACTGCACAACCATTCTTTCAGCATTATTTTTTATAACTGCAGTTTGCGTTTTATTACCTTCACTATTTTGTGCCAAACTCAATGGGTCAAATTTAGAAACAGGGTTTAGCAATGAGGTAATCGTTTGTTCAATAGCTTTACTTGTAGTATTTATTTGTATTGCATTTATTTTATCAAAACCATGTAATACTAACGCCACATTATTAAATTTTGAATTTATTTGCCCTTCTACTTTTTCAAATACAATTTGCCTTTCTATTGGGTTATATAAAATTACTCTTTTGTAAAACATTCCTTTTTCATAATCAAATGACTTTCCATCATCTTCATAATACACAAAACTATTGGGTACTACACCCTTGTATACATGCACCACAAGCGTATCTGTAGGTGCTATGGCAGTAGATTGCACTAGTGATTGTGTAGGTATAATGCTACTCTCTTTTACAAACACAGGCATTTTTGCAAGGCTTAGTTCTATTATTTTTTCTTTTTCACCTTCGTACATTTCATCTGTATATAAATCATACCAATTGCCTTTTGTAAAATATACTTTCATAAAATCTTTTCCACTTTCTACAGGTGCTACCAGTAGGCTTTGCCCAAACATAAACTGGTTTTGAAAGTTTGTGTTGTACACATTTTTATCAAAAGTATTGTCTATGGCTAGAGAACGATTTATTGGCAAACCACTTTGCGTAGCTTCATAAAAACTGCTGTATAAATATGGCATTAGTTTGTAGCGCAGGCTTACATAATTTCTTGCTATTTCTGTTACTTCTTCTCCATAAGTCCATGGCTCAGATGATTTGGTATTTACAGCAGTATGGTTTCTAAAATATGGAATAAAAGCTCCTACCTGCATCCATCTAGCAAACAATTCTTGAGATGGATTACCAGTAAAACCTCCAATATCCATACCAGTAAATGGCACACCACTTATACCCAAACTATTTAATAACCTTACCCCTGCCATCATGTGGTTATCTTCGGAGCGATTATCTCCCGTCCATATTGCACTGTAGCGTTGCATACCGCTATAGCCAGCACGGGTAAGTATAAATGGGCGTTCGTTTATTGCATTTTCTCTAAAGCCATCGTAGCTTGTTTTTGCCATAAGTGAGCCGTATACATTATGAGCTTCTAATATTGTACCTTTTCTACCATCGAAATCAAACAGTACATTGCTTGGTATTTTTTGGCCCCAAGTAGCTATTTCGTTCATATCGTTCCATATTCCACTTACACCATTCTCTGTAAAAAATTTCATTTCTTTTTTCCAATAATTACGCCCCTTGGTAGAAGTATAATCTGTAAAGTGACACCAACCAGGCCAAACCTGCCCAGCATAATATTTACCATCTACATATTTTATAAAAGCATCTTGCAGTATGCCTCTATCAAATGCGGGTGCATTGGGTGCAACTTTTATACCTGGGTCTACAATTACTGTGGTTTTAAAACCCATATCTTTCAGTTTGTTTGTAAGTGCTTTAGGGTTGGGAAAACGTTCTTTATCCCAAGTAAAAAGTTGATATTTATCCATATAATGAATATCAAGCGTAATACCATCGGCAGGTATTTTTTTCTCTCTTAGTGTTTGTGCTATACGCAGTACTTCTGTATCTGGGTAGTAGCTGTACCTATTTTGCTGATAGCCTAAGCTCCACATTGGCGGCATTTTCATACGCCCTGTAAGTGTGGTGTAAGACTTAATAATATCTGCAATTTTGCTATGATAAATAAAATAATAATTCATTTCCCCACCCCTTGCTCCAAAAGAAGAAAAGCGGTCATTGCTTGCACCAAAGTTAAAATCGCTTTGGTAGGTATTGTCCATAAAAATACCATAGTTAATATTGTGATGTATGCCAATATAAAACGGCACTGTAGCATATAAAGGGTCTTCATTTGTTTTGTAACCATAGGCATCTGTATTCCAATTTGTATAACCACTACCTTTTCTATCAAGGTTACCAGTTTTTTCGCCTAAGCCAATAAACCTTTCTCCCTCTTGCATTTTTTTATAAGTTGTTGCCTCTTCTCCAATCCAAGATGTGGATAGTCCATTTTCATCTTCATTTATAATAGCCCCTTCGTTATTAAAAAAATTAATACTATAAGGCTTTTTAGTAATAACAGCTTTTAACGAATCTGTAGTTATTGTAATATTATTATCTGTTTGTACAATACTTGCTTTTGTTTGCAAAGGCTCTGCTACAACTGCATAAGATAGGTCCTTTCTCAACACGTGCTTATCCATTCTTATTCTAATAATAGTTGGGCTATAAATTATTATTTCCACAAAAGCAGCATCAGTGGTTAAGCTTAGCTTTTGTGGTTCTATTTTTATTGATTTTATATTGCCAGTTTCTGTGAGGTTTGTTTGGGCTAAGGAGGATTTTATAGCTATACAAAATACAAAAGCTGTCAATAATAATATTTGTTTTGTGACTGAATAGTTTAATTTTTTATTCATAGATCAAAATGTTTTTTAGGAGGTAGGTGTAATTTTTTATATAACACAAAAGCCGAGCAAAATTTTGCTCGGCTTTTTGTTATTTAGTAATCTTATTGTACTTTAAATTTACCTGTTACAAAATTTACAGATATTGTATAATTACCTGATGTAAGAGGCCCTTTAAAATTAGCACCTAAATCATATCCAAAATCTCCACCAGCAGATATACCTGGTATTGAATTGTCTAGTAATGCATATTTATGAGACCAATCGCCATTTACTGGCAGCAATAAATATTCACTACCGCCATTTAAAGCAAGAGACGTTATTTTAAACTCAGATGAGTTTAACCTTGTAAGCTGTTGAGACGGTACTGGTACTGGATTATTCCACCCACCTTGTGTAGCACTACCTACAATAAATAGATTATTTGGTAATGTGCCAGTGTAAGGAGTTACAGAATATTTACCTGTTTGAAAATCTAACTTGATAATATACCAGCCACTTGTAGATGGCCCATTAAAATTGTTATCTAAATTAAAACCAAAATTTCCAGAAGCAGCAGGTTGGTTGCCATCACCTATAGAAAACTTAGTTGCCCACACTCCGTTTTCTGGCAAAACTAAATACTGACTTCCACCGTTCAAATTAAATACACCAGCATATGTTGTTTCATCTAATTTTGAAAATTCTTGTGTAGGAGCAGGTACAGGGTTTGTCCACCCGCCTTGAGAAGCACTACCAACTAAAAACAATTTATTTGTAACTGGTAAAGCAACTTTTGGAGGTACTTTATAAGGTGTATATTGAAATTTAACTACATTAGAGATATACTGCTCATTATTATTGCCGTAAGAAGATATAATTCTAGCTTCCATACCATAGGCAACATTAAATGCAAAACCATAGCTTAATGCTAACGTATTTACTTCTTTTGCGGTAAAAGAAGTTTTGAGTGCTCCAGAAATTGTTTTCGTGGTTGCTTTCGCAAAATTTCTACCAGCTGTATCTATTTGCAAAATGTACTTATAGTTATTAGCATCTTGTGCATAATTAGGGCTTGTCCAATTAAAACTAAGTGCTAAGTTGTTGGAATCTGCAGGTATTGGTGCTAAGGTAGCAGTAGAACTAGTTAATAAAGATGCATTGCCATTTGGACTTGTAACCAAATCATTCTTTTTGTCGCAAGAAGAGATGGCAAAAGCAATAAACAATATTGCAAAAAGGCTTTTTATAAAATTTTTCATTGAGTTTTATTTTTAAAGATTAAAGTTTTACCACTAAAAAAGTACCAAGTTTAAAATCTACAGTAATTTTATATATTCCAGATACAGAAGGACCAGGGAAATTATCATTTTTGTTGGCATCAAAGTCTCCTCCATTTTTTAAACCAGAAACAGTTTTGTCAACTACTGCATATTTATTACTCCAGTCTCCATTTTTTGGCAACATTAAGTACTCTTTTCCTGCTACAAGGGGTACAGTTAATTCGTATGTCCATGCATTCGTTTGAGTAAATTTTTGGGTAGGGGTTGGCACGGGGTTAGCCCATCCTCCCGCAGTAGCATCTCCTACTAAAAATAAATCTCCATTGTTACTATTAGGCGTAGGCAGGTTTGCAGGTAATACTACTTTTGTGTCTAAATATGGAGTAAAGTTAGTTTTTAGCACATTAGAATACAAGGGAGCACTAGCATTAGTTAGTGTAGATCTAATTCTCATTTCTACATTATAAGCTACATTTTCTTTTAACTTTAATTGCACGTTCAATGCCTTATTTATATCTCCAATTGTAGGCATTGCTTGCAAATTATTTGCAATTGAAATTTCACCAATATTAGGGTTTTTAAAATTAGATCCAACGGTATCAAATTGAATAGTGTAAGTAACATCTTGTGAACTTACACCTGTATTAAAAGTGTAATTAGGGTTTGTCCAATTTAGTGTATTCCACGTATTTGTAGAATTAGTTTTTACAAGAACGGTAGGCACTGTTAATGAAGACATAGCAGATAATACTGGTGCAGTGCCGCCATTTAAGGTAACCTGATTTTCTTCCTTATTACATGAGATTAATATTAATGCAACAAAGGATATGATTGCAGAAATTTTAAATAAATTTTTCATTTTTTTTAATTTTATATTGTGAAATTAATAGCCTGTGTTTTGTGTAAGATTAGGGTTAGAGTTTCTGTTTACAGATGGTATCGGAAACAAATTATATTTATCATCAACACCAGTACCACTAGCTACATTTCCTTTCCATGGCCAAACGTAAGTGCTAGAAGTAAGTAATCCGTATCTAACTAAGTCAGTTCTTCTGTGCCCTTCCCAGTATAATTCTCTTCCTCTTTCGTCTAATAAAAATTGTAAATTCATTGTAGCTGCACTTACTACACTAGCGCCTGCTCTGGTTCTAATTGAGTTTATATAACCCAATGCGGTAGCACCATCAGCACCTGTACCACCTCTTAAAAATGCTTCTGCATAAATTAGATACATTTCTGAGAGCCTAAATACTGGAAAATCAGTATCACAAAAATCTCTTTTAGGGTCGTTAGGAGCATTCCCATCAGAACGTAAATTTATAAATTTCTTTACATGCAATCCATTGGAAAAAGTACCTACCGCAGTTTCTGTATTAGGTATTGCAATCTGTGTTGGAGTTGTATTAAATGAACTTGTGTTAAACATTGCACGCTTATCAGTTGTACCAGATAAATCTGTAAATAAATCTGCTAACCCTTTAGTAGCTCTGTATCCTCCCCAGCCACCTGCTACACCATATTCATCATGGTCAGCATCGCATGCCGCATGTATAAGAAATGTAGTATTACCATAAGCTTGTGTTCTTGCACCATCACAATTTATAGCAAACATAAATTCATTTGATCTTTTATCGTTATCTGCCATAAATAATTCTCGGTAATTTGTATGCAATGTGTAACCACCACCTATTACTTTTTTAGCGTACGTTATTGCATCAGTACTTCTATCTGTACCCGTATATACTTTTGCATTTAGGTATATTCTAGCAAGCAATGCCCATGCAGCTCCTTGGTCTACTCTGCCATACTCAATTGTTCTAACAGGTAATAAATCTGCTTCTATCGACTTTAACTCAGACTCAATATACACAAATAAATCAGCACGCTTTTTTTCTATTGGTAAAAATGCCCCTACACCATCAGATTCAGTTATAAAAGTGCTTTTACCAAAAACATCCATCATAGCCCAGTAGTTAAACGCTCTTAAAAATTTTGCCTCAGCTCTCGATTTTTTAATTTCTCCTGCTTCTGCTCCCACAATACCTCTATCAGCCACTTTGCTATCTACTGATTCTCTTAAATACTCATTTATAAGTGTTACATTATATATACACCTAGCATAAAACCCTTGTACAAATGGGTCGGAAGATGTCCATTTTAAACCATGGAAATCTTTTATAGTTTGGTCATCCCATGCTACAATTGCCTCTTCTGTTGGTAATTCTTCGCAATTAAATAAACCACGTATAAAAGCAACTTGACCTCCTTCATCTAAACCACCTGCAATATCCGGAGAGCCAGCAGGCCCTTTATTACCAGTTATAGATAAAGTACCATATAATTTTGCCAATACCGATTTATAGCCACTAGCAGATTTATATACATCAGTAGATATTGAATCATTTGTATTTACCAGTTCTAACCTTTTTGCACAAGATGTAAGCAATAAAGAAACTACTGCAAAGATTGAAATTGATTTTAAAAATTTTTGTTTCATTTTATTTTATTTAACGTTTTCAATTAAAAATTAATATTAGCTCCAAAAGATATAATTCTTGGTCTTGGGTAAATATTATTATCTACACCTCCTGTACTTTCAGGGTCTGCACCTGTATACTTGGTTACAACTAGTACATTTTGAATACT
>JANXOQ010000162.1 GCA_025357775.1 Ferruginibacter sp.
ATTTTGTTGCCATTATTACTGCTGGTATTTTTTGCTAGGCAATATTTTATAAAATGGATAGATGGTTATACTGGCGATTGCTTAGGGGCTGTAGAACAATTGGCTGAACTATTAATTATTTTAACTTTTGTAGCATTATGCAAATATTTGTAATAAGACATACTAAAGTACTTGCAGGTAGAAAAACATGCTATGGGCAAACCAATGTGCCATTAGCTGAAAGCTTTGCAGAAGAAGCAGCTGAAATAAAAACAAAATTGCCAAATGATTTTGATGCTATTTTTTGCAGTACACTAGAGCGTTGCAAAGTTTTAGCTTTAGAAATGCAGTTAAAAAATGTGCAGCATGATGATGCATTAATAGAATTTAACTTTGGTGACTGGGAAAATAAATTATGGAATGACATTGACCCAAATGAATTAAATATTTGGATGGAAGATTTTGTAAACCTGCCTACACCCAATGGCGAAAATGTGCTGGCTTTATACAATAGAGTTGCTCACTTTTTAGATAAAATGCGAAGCTACAATTATGAAAAAGTTTTGCTAGTTACCCATGCAGGAGTTATTCGTTGTATATGGAGCTACTTGCTAGAAATGCCTGTAAAAAATATGTTTAAAATACCCGTAGGTTTTGGAGAAATATTAGTATTCAATTTAGGTAAAGAAAAAGTAATGGATTCTATTAAAGAAAAAATGTAAAAGCTATTAAAATACAAAAGGCTTTCAGAATTGAAAGCCTTTTGTAATTTATGAAACTAATTATTTAAAAACAGTCTTTATATATTCTTCAATTTCCGCACCCTTTGCTTTAGTCATTTTATCAAAAGCAGTTTTAAACATTGGGCTTACCATCTCTCTAAACTGACCTGGTATTGCATTTCTAAAATCTATCATAATATCTATACCTTTTTTCATTTTTACTATATCAATTAATTTAGAAACATACTCACCATACTTTGTTGTCATCGTTACCTTTTCTTGAGATAGTGGAGCATTTTTATAAATATTAGAAATAAAATCAAAGTCTGCCTCTGTGCCATTTTTAAGCATAATATCATTTACCACTGCACCTAAAGTGCCTTTTGCGTCTGCACTAAATTTCTTTGCTAGTGTTAATGCATTAGCAGCATCCTGCGCAAGTATACCTTTAAGCGCCGCACCTGCTACTGAATAAGAAGAATCATTAACGGCAGCTTGGTAAATTGGTAAATACTTTGCATCTCCATTTTTTACAAGATAATTTATAGCCGCAGCTTTTACTTTTTTATTTGTAGTTTTTACTAGCCCTTCTACTTGTTCCAATACCACTTTATCAGCTTTGTAAGGAGAAGTGCCAAGCTTTTGCATTGTTAATATTTTTAATCCGCCAAATTTATCGCTTAAACCTTTCGCCAATTCTGGGCTATTTTTCTTTGCAAAAAATTCAATGGCTTCTTTTCTGTCTACATAATTTTTTGCATTTTTAAATTGTTCAATAAAATTATCTTCTGTTTTATCATCCTTTTTTTCGCAAAGCAAAAGTTTATCAGCATCTACATTTATAAGTGTTGGTTTAGATGTATAAATAAAATTAAATGTATCAATTTTATTTTCTATGGTTACATTATATCTTTTCTTTTCTGCACCATTATACACATCAATTGCCATTGGTATTTTAAAAACTTTATTTCCTTTTTGTGTTTGCTCTATTATTACAGAAGCTTTTTTAGCTGTATCATCGTACAAATAACTAATGTTTAATTTTGGATGTCCGCTACCGTAATACCATTGGTTCCAAAACCAGTTCATATCCATACCAGTTGTTTCTTCAAAAGCTAGCCTAAGCAAACCAGCTTCACCAGCTTTAAACTTATTGGTTGTTAAATAATTATTAAGCGATTTAAAAAACGCATCATCACCTACATAGTTTCTAAGCATATTTAATATTCTACCTCCTTTATTATAACTTACTGCATCAAACATATCTTCTTTATCTGAATACTTAAAACGCACCAAGTCTTTAGAGTCACTACCACTCACTAAGTAGCCTTGCATATCGTTAACATTATGCTCTAGCGCTGCATCTAAGCCATTTTTATATTCTTCCCATAGGTATTCACTGTAGTTAGCAAAACTCTCATTTACGGTAAGGTGGCTCCAGCTTTCAGCCGTTACCAAATCTCCAAACCATTGGTGAAATAGTTCATGCGCTATCGTTCCTTCCCAAGCATTACCATCAACTAGTTGGCGATTGTTTTGGTAAGCACTTTCTTGGTGTAGAGTAGCAGTAGTATTTTCCATTGCTCCACTCACATAATCTCTACCTACTATTTGAGAATATTTTTGCCATGGAAATTCTACTCCTAATTTTTCAGAGAAAAACTTAATCATTTCAGGTGTGTTCCCAAAAACTTTTCTTGCATATTGTTCTTGACTTTTTTCTACATAATAGTTTACCTCTTTTGTTTTGTACATATCCTTTACAATAGCAAAATCACCTACACCCATAAAAAATAAATAGGGTGCATGTGGCAAATCCATTTTCCAATTATCTGTACGAGTACCATCTGTATTCACTTTTTTACTGGTCATTATACCATTGCTAAGTGTTACATATTTGTTTGGCACAGTCATACTTATTTCTTGCGTACTTTTTTGGTTAGGCTTATCTATCGTTACCATCCATACGCTATTTGATTCCGTTTCTCCCTGTGTCCATATTTGCGTAGGCTTATCTTTGTCTTTTCCTGTAGGGTTTATAAAGTATAGTCCTTTTGCATCTGTTATGGCATTACTGCCTTTTACGGTAAGCTCATTTGGCTTACTTATATAATCAAAATAAAGCGTATAATTTTCATTACCCATATAGGTTTTATCAAGCTTTATGCTCAATTGCAACCCGTCATACTTATATTTAAGAGGGGTTTTTACCAATCCTTTCATTATTGCTACTTCCTTTATATCCATTCCTTTTGCATCTAGCAATACAGAGTCTGTGGCATAAAAATGTGGTTTAAGGGTAAGCCACTCTTTGCCATACATAAAAGCCTTTTCATAATCGAAACGTACATCTAATTTGGTATGCACTATTACATTTGTTTTGGGATAACTTTCTCTTAAAATTTTTTTCCAAGCAGTATCCACAGGCTCTTCGCCTACTTGAGCATACATATAAATAGGTAGCGTTGCTACTAAACATAACATTAAAATTTTCTTCATTTTTTATAATTTTTGTAAAAGTAAAGGCTTGTTTTAAAATATAATCACAAAGTTTTTATTATTTTCTTAAAAAAGATGATGATTGGTATTGTACATAACTAAAAGTGATTAATGCAATAAAATTATTAGGTTAATTGACAACTTACTTCGTTTGTATTTCATTAAAGATGTTACTTTAATTTAAAATTCTTTTATCAAATAAATATCTGACTGCATGGTATTTCCAATAGGAAAATCATGCCTAGCTTCTGTTTGTTTAAAACCGTACTTAGCATAAAAATATTGTGCTCTACTATTATACTCCCACACTCCTAAAAAAGCGGTACTAAATTTATTTTTTGTAGCAAAATCTAAAAAATGATTCATCATATACTGTGCTATACCCTTGCCATGATGGCTTTGCATTACATAAAATCTTTTTAGTTCGACGGATTTTTTTTCATTTACTCCTAAAAAAATTGCATCGGCTTCTTTGTATAAAATATAACCAACAGGTACATTGTTTATCTCAGCAAAATAATATTGCATTGTATCATCTTCTATTTCTTTAGCTAAAGTGGCTTCATTGTAATAATACGATAAAAATTGTTGCATATCCACAGCAGTACAAGTGCCCGTAAATGAATCATAAAACGTTTTTTTTGCTAATAAAGAAAGCGCATGCACATCATTTAAAGTGAGCCTACGCAGTGTAAGTTCATTTTCCATTTTAAAAATTAATCTCTATCAAATTATTTCTTCTATCTACATCTGCCATTCTTTGAGTAGCGTCTATTTCTACTTTTTTTAAATCTCTAAGGCTTGTTTTAAATTGTAAAGTATAAGTAGGGTGTGTCCATTTCCATTCTTCTGCAATAATCATTTTTTTATTATCATCTAATACTTTTGCACCAAACATTAAATTTAGTGGAATGGTATGTATTTCAACACTGCCATCTTTTTTTGTAAGCTGTATATCTATAGGCATTGGTAATTGTCCAATTCTTTTTATTCGCACATTAGAAAAACCATTTTCTTCCCACAAGCTATCAATACCATAATCTATTTTTTTTGTAGTGCTGCACCAATATTCTTTGTACCAATCAAGTTGTATACCACTTATGTCTTCCGCAATTCTAATAAAGTCGTTGCTATTTGGATGTTTAAAACGCCACTTGCTGTAGTAAGACAATAATACTTTATCTCTATCTTCTTGCCCAATAATATAACCAAGTTGGCTTAAAAAAACACAACCTTTAGAATAGGAAGCAATACTATAAGCAGTATTATTATTAAAATGATCTGCATGGGTTGTAAGTGGTTCTTCAAAATTACTTTTTGCTAAAAAGAAATAAGATTTATAATTATCTGCATGTAGCTTTGGTAAGTCTTTTTCTAAAGTATCTGCCAGCTTTACACTTATTTTACTGGTAGGATTATTTTGTAAGCTTGTTTTATCTTTATAATATTTGTTTACATAATCTGTAGCAAATTCTGTAAATCCTTCATCCATCCACCCATACAAGCTTTCGTTGGTGCCTAGCATACCTTGATACCAAGAGTGTAGCCATTCATGAAAAACAGTGCCAAGCCCATTGCCTACAAGTAGCGTAGCCATTGGGTACTCCATACCTCCATCGCCCCCTTGTATAAAAGAGTATTGTGGGTAAGGGTATTTTCCAAATTGTTTTTCCATATATGGAAGTACAGTTATTGCTGCATCTGCTACCAATAACCAAGCTGCATCATTTGCTGCATCGTTTTCTTTATAATTATAGAGTACATTTATTGTTGCCCCATTATTAGGCATTTTTTTTGTGATGTGTATGTAGTCAGGGTCGGCTGCCCATACAAAATCATGTATATTTTTACCTATAAAATGCCAGCTGCGTTTTGGTGTACTAATTTCTTTTAATTCAGTATTTGGTTTATCATACCCCCACCCTATTTCATTTACATTTACAAGCTCACCTGTGCCACCAAGTTTATAGGTTTTATCAATATTAATAGTTACATCAAAGTCTCCCCACACCCCATAAAACTCCCTTGCTACATAAGGTGTAGGATGCCAGCCTTCATAATCGTATTCGCACATTTTTGGATACCATTGTGCCATGCTAAGGCGTACACCCGTAGTTGGGTTATCTCTTCCACTTCTTCTTATTTGAAGCGGCACTTGCGCCTCAAATTGCATTTCAAAAACAACGGTTGTTTTAGGCATTATTTTAGAGGTAAGGTTTACTTCTAAAATAGTTTCGTGGTATTTGAATGGTTGCACAACGCCATTCATTTTTAAAGATATAATTTTTTGGTAGCCTATTTCATCGTCTTTTAATTTTACAATTCTGTCTATTACTCGTGCATCCCAATTAGCTCTGCCATTTATTTGTAGTTTACCTAGCTCTCTACTTCGCACATCCATACAGCTGTTTGGCTGAAAAGCATTAAAATAAAGATGATAAAAAACTTTGTCTAAAATTTTATCAGAGTTGTTGGTATAAGAAAGTTTTTGCATTCCTTTAAACTGATTTTTTGCAGCATCCATATCAATATTCATGTTGTAACTTACCCTTTGCTGCCACCTATTTTCTGGTTGTGCTGTAGTAGAAAAATGTATTAAGGTTAAAAGCCCAATTAATGTAATCTTGTTCATTTAATAATATTTAATAGAAGTGTAATTTCGTTTAATTTTTTCATAAAATAAGTATTTAACTCTTAGTACATTTAAAATTGGAGTTGGCTCAGTGGTTTTTTCTTTAATAAATAAACATAAAAAAAATACTGAGTAAAACAGCTATGACTAGAATAATAAAAGTGCAATATTAATTTGCAAAAAAATAATTATAGATACTAATACATCTTTTTGAAAAGTCAACTTAACAATATTGCTATTTACAAATGTGGGTTTGTAAATACCTATGATTAAGGTGATTTAATTAATAGATGAAGAATATTAATGGAATAAAATTTTACTTTCCTTCTTTCCCTGCTACTACAATTACAATTTCTCCTTTCACTGTTTTTGTATTAAAATAATCGTGCACTTCTTGCAATGTACCACGCTTATTTTCTTCAAACATTTTTGTAAGTTCACGGCTTACGCAGCATTGTCTTTCAGGCCCAATGTATTCGCAAAACTCCCTAAGCGTGCGCATAAGGCGCATGGGGCTTTCGTAAAATAACATAGTGCGTTTTTCTTCTGCCATGCGTTTTAAAAAAGTTTGTCTTCCTTTTTTTAGTGGCATAAAACCTTCAAAACAAAAACTATTGGTAGGCAACCCACTATTTACAATTGCAGGCACAAAAGCGGTTGCACCCGGCAAGCAGTTTACTATAATGTTATTTTCTATACAAGCTTTTACAATTAAATAAGCGGGGTCACTTATACCTGGCGTGCCTGCATCTGTAATTAATGCAACTGTTTTTCCTGCTTGCATTTGCTCTGCTAAACGAGCTGCTACCCTATGCTCATTGTGCTTGTGGTACATGCCCATGGGCTTTTCTATTCCATAATATTTTAGTAGTACAGAAGAAGTACGTGTATCTTCAGCCAGTATTAAATCTACTTTCTTTAAAACATCTACTGCACGGTAAGTCATATCTGCTAGGTTGCCTATGGGTGTGGGAACTATGTAAAGCATGATATATAAATGTGAAAATTAGAAAATATGCAAAAAACTCAATCTTAAATTTTAAAATTGAGAAACCGAGATTTAGTAAAGATTTACTTTTATAGTTTTATTTATTTTAGTTATTAAAAGTTCATAAAAATGTAGAAAATATAGCATTGTAGTTATAAGTCTATAAATAAAATTATTAAAACGCTTAGTGAACATTATTTTGTATTTCAACAAAGACTTATTGCCCTATTTGTATTTCATACATTTCCATTACCGCATTTGCTAGTAATTTTTTTGCAGCTTCTTCCGCTTTTTCCTTTGCAATAGTTTCGTTCTCTGCTTCTATAGTAAGTTCTATGTATTTACCAATACGAACGTCGTTTACTCCTGTTAATCCTAGGTTTACAAGCCCACCCATTACTGCTTTTCCTTGTGGGTCTAGCAAATTTTTAAGTGGCATTACTTTTATTTGTGCAGTAAAAATCATGTTGTTTTATTTTTGAAAGCCAAAGATAAAATAATGTATGCTAAAAACACCACAGGCACAGCTAACCATTTTAAAAATATAGCTGCAACAATGGTAAACAATACAATTAAATATTTGGGTAAATTATCTTTTATAGTTACGTTTTTAAATTTTAATGCCATCAAAGGAAGTGTACTTACCATTAAGCCGCTAACCAAAATTATTAAAGCATACAAAAACCATTTATTTAAAAGAAGATTAGATATTATTACATTTTCTGTATGCCAATAAATAAGTGGCAAGCTTGCCAAAAGTAAACCTGCTGCTGGTATTGGAACTCCTTTAAAACCATAAGATTGTGTAGTTTCTAGATTAAACCTTGCTAAACGATAAGCACCAGCCGCCGCAATAATAAATGCTGGAAACAAATATATTACAGGCGTATTAAGTCCATTTACATCGCTCACAAAGCTCATGCGCAAAAATTGATACACAATCATAGATGGTGCTACACCAAAACTTACCACATCAGCTAGCGAATCTAGCTGCTTCCCCATTTCGGAGCTTGCATTAAAAAGTCTAGCTACAAAACCATCTAAAAAGTCGACAATGGCTGCTATTCCTATAAAAAGCGAAGCCATCCACATTTTTTCAGGTAATGCAATATACTGCCCATCTGCACCAATAGTAATACCATTTTGCAAAATAAAAGTTATAGCTATGCAGCCGCAAACAAGGTTTAATAAGGTGAAAATATTAGGTATTTGCTTCATACACTTTTATTTTTCTTTATTTTTTTAATGGTATAATAAAATCATTTAGTAGTCATCATTATATCTCCTTCTATCACTTTCCCTATCCCGTTCACGCTTTCTTTCGTATTCTCTTTCACGCTCCCTTTCACTTTCTCTTTCTCTGTCCCTTTCTCTATCCCTATCCCTTTCTCTTTCTCTATCTCTATCATATTCTACTTGTTTTTGTCTTTCGTATTCTCGTTCACTTTCATAATTATCAGTACCAATATTATCTCTATTGTTTACAGTGGTGTAATTTTTTTTATTGCTTTTTAATTTATTTTCAAAAAAATTGCCCTGTTTCTTTTTTATAATAAATAACACTATTAGTATACCTAAAATAAATATTACTAATCCAATAATTTTTAAATATTCAAAAAAAGACCATTTTGTATTAGCCGATGTTGGTAAAGCTATTTCACTTTTTTTAGAATTTCCGAAAATAAGTTCATTGTAACTTTTTGCACTTTTTGTATCTTTTTTGCTATCAAAATCCTCATAAGTATTTTCTTTTGTAAAAGATATAGAGCTAAACAAGGTTTCAATGATTGCTGATACTTTATTTTGTAAAAAGGGTTTTGTATAGGTTTCTAATTTTACGTACCCTCTTTTACCAAATAAAAAGTATTTTGTTATTAACATATTTTCATTTGCTGGTAATAATGTTTCGTTAATTATATAGTATAAAGCATTTTTATTTTTTGTAGGCTTGAGTATCCAATTATATTTAAAACTTGTACCAATATTTTGCAAGCTTTTACTCTCAGGTATTTTTATATGCTCAACTTTTTCAAGCATATTTAAATTATCAATATTTTTATTTTCAACATACCCGTCTAAGTGGTATGTAATTACAAAACCAAATGATTGATATACCAAGGGGCCACCATTTTCTAAAAAAATTAATCCTTGTAAATTTTCAATTGGGTCATTTAACCATACCGACCCCAATACTTCTTTGCTTTGTGTAACACCTAAAAACTTAAGACCCTTGGGTAGTTGTAAAACCACATCATTACAAGGCAGTATAATATTACCTCTTTCATAATGCATACTATTATTAAAAGCTGCTATAACTTTTAAATCTTCATTAGATTGATTTTGTGCAATTGAAGAAAAGTAAAATAGTACAGAAATAAGTATTAAATATATTTTTTTCATTTGGCGGTACTTTAAGAATTAGTAGAATATTTTTTTAAATATAAACGACCTTATTTAATTCTCTTCATTAATAACTCAATCTCTTCAACCTCTATTGGTATATTTTTCATTAAATCTT
>JANXOQ010000250.1 GCA_025357775.1 Ferruginibacter sp.
GAATTAAATTATATTTTTGTATATTTTTAATTATAAAGTTAATGTAATAAAATGGTAAATCATAGTATTATTCATAAGATAAATAAATAACCCCTTTTTATGATATAGGTTTCAAAAACAAGTCGTACCCATATTTAAAAATCATTAAAGTTACAATTGCTAAAAAAATTAACCTTACAAAATTATTACCCTTTTTTAATGCAAGCTTTGTACCTATAATATTGCCAGATATATTAAATACTGCCATTATTATTGCAAGTTCAATAATAAAATTTCCTTGCTTAATGAAAACAATCAAAGCAGAAATATTTGTAACGCAATTTATAACTTTAGCGTATGCTGAGGCTTGTACAAATTCGAATCCTAAAATAACTACGAATCCCAAAACAAAAAAACTACCTGTACCTGGACCAAAAAAACCGTCGTAAAAGCCGACAATAATTGCTAAACATGAGCCATAAATTATTTGTTTTGCAAACGATAATCTTTTTGATGTTGATGAACCTAGGTCTTTTTTAAAATAGGTATAAAATGCCATTACAATTAAAACTACAAAAATCAATGGTTTTAAAGTATTTACATTTATAAATACAACTGCCTTAGCACCAATAACTGATGCAAGACCAGCAAACAAAGAAATTGTAAAAAGTAAGGTAAAATTAAATTTTATTCGCTTAGAATAATGTAGAGCAGACATGCTAGTGCCAGCTAATGCTGAAATTTTATTTGTTCCAAATATTGAAAGTATGGAAATATTTGGAAGCAAATTTAGCATTGCAGGAAGTTGTATAAGTCCACCACCACCTACAACTGCATCTATAAAACCAGCAATAAATGAAAAAGATATTAATAAAAAAACTGTAAATACTCCGTAATCTACAAAAACATTTAAAAATACCATATTACTTAAATTCATTTTTATTTAAACCTTATAACATATACCCATCAGGCACCACAGCACCTTTTTTAATAACAACAATACCTTCTTTTATGGTAAGTAATTCAAAATCGCCATCAGTTAGATGAATACCACCTATTATCTTTACATTATTACCAATTCTACAATCCTTATCAGCAATTACATTTTTAAGTTCACAATTATCGCCTATACCTACTTTTGGTATTCCAATATTATAATTTTTTGCTATTTCGTCTATACTTTCATAAAAATCGCTACCCATAATATAGCAGCTGTCTAATACTGACCCAGCTCCTATCCTGCTTCTTATTCCAATTACACAGTTATGCAGCATTTTTGCATGTATTATACAACCTTCCGAAACTAGCGTTTGTGTAATAGTAGTACCTGTTATTTTTGCTGGTGGTAGCATTCTTGCACGGGTATATACCATTTGGTTGCTATCAAATAAATTAAAAGGGGGTATATCTAATGTAAGAGCAAGGTTTGCTTCAAAAAATGAATAAATATTTCCAATATCTGTCCAATATCCACCATATTGGTAGCTTATTACTTTGTATTTGCTTATGGCATCTGGTATTATTTCTTTACCAAAATCAGTAGCATCTTTTTTTTCTTCGCCTAATAAATCAAACAAAAGTTTTTTATTAAAAATATAAATACCCATAGATGCAAGGTAATTTCTTCCAGCTACTTGCATCTCAGCACCAGTGTCGCTTATCCAATCTGGCAATAAATCTGTTGCAGGTTTTTCTATAAAAGAAGTGATGGTATTTTGCTCATTTGTTTTTAACAAGCCAAATTCCGTTGCCTCTCTAGCCGTTACTGGTATTGTAGCTATTGTAATTTCAGCACCAGCTGCTTTGTGATTATCTATCATAGCAGCTAAATCCATTTGGTATAATTGGTCACCACTCAAAATTAATACATAGTCAAAATCATGTTTGTTAATATGCTTAAAAGATTGTCGCACTGCATCAGCCGTTCCTTGATACCAACCTGGGCTATCTGGTGTTTGCTCTGCTGCTAAAATATCTACAAAACCATTGCTAAAACCACTAAATTGGTATGCGTTTTTTATGTGCTTGTTAAGCGAAGCAGAATTGTATTGTGTAAGTACAAACATTCTATTAATACCGCTATTTATGCAATTAGAAATTGGAATATCTACCAACCGATATTTACCTGCAATAGGTACTGCGGGCTTGCTACGAGTGGCGGTAAGTGGAAATAATCTACTACCTGCTCCCCCACCTAAAATTACAGATACTACTTGTTTGCTTGTCATATTTATTTATTTTACTGAATTATAAAGATTAATATATTGTTGTGCACTTGCTGGCCAACTGTTATCTACATCCATCATGCATTTACGTATCTCCATCATTTTGTTAGTATTTTTATACAATTCCAATGCTCTTTGTATAGAAATATCAATATCATATAAAGAGGCATAATCAAAACATAGTCCATATCCATTTTCTTCATCAATATCTTTTACTGTATCTCTCAAACCTCCAGTACGCCTAACTATTGGCACAGTACCATACCTCATTGCATATAGCTGGTTTAGGCCACAGGGCTCTACCCTACTTGGCATCAATAAAAAATCTGCGCCAGCATACATCAGGTGACTTAGCTTTTCATTGTATGTGATTTGTGTATTGTAATAGCCTGCAAATTTACTTTGCAAACTATATAATGCATGTTCAATGCTTGGTTCTCCACTGCCCAATATGAGTACGTTAAATTGCCCTTTGTACATAGAAAGCGCATTACTGAGCGCCTCAGGTAGAAGGTCTGCGGCTTTCTCCCCTACTAGCCTTCCTATAAATACAAACAAAGGCAAATTTTGCTGTAAGTCAAAGTCATCACACAATTTTTTTTTATTAAGTGCCTTACCATCTTCTACATCTTCCACTGAAAAATTATCTAAAATATAAGTATCTGTAGATGGATTCCATACTGAATAATCAATGCCATTTATAATACCACTGCATTTTGCATTTTCTTTTTTAAATAAGTTTTCTAATCCATTAGCGTTGTCCATTAGCTCTAGCATATAGCTAGGGCTTACCGTATTTACATTATCAGCACATCTTATAGCACATGCAAGAGGATTTACGGTATTATCCCAATCAAGCAAACCCCAGTTCCAAGTATCCCAAACAGGTATGTAGGCGGCTTTTTCCCAACCCATCCATCCTTGGTATTGAGCATTGTGTATAGTTAAAATTGTAGCAATTTTTTTTAACTTTCCGTATGCAAAACATTGTTTCATCATAAAAGGAATAAGCCCTGCGTGGTAGTCATGTACATGCACTACATCTGGCAGGTGTTCCCATTTATTTATCCATTCTGTTACTGCTATTTGAAATGCGCAAAATCTTTCTGCATCATCATCATAGCCGTAAACTTTTTCTCTATCTAGCAATCCATTTATATCAACACAATACAAATCAAAACCTAATTTATTATGCCTTTCTTTAATAATGGTATAATCAAAATTCATTTTCCCCATAGAAAAATTTTCCTTGTGTACTACATCCCAATCATTATCAAACAAAAATTTTGTGCGATACATTGGCATTACTACTTTAGCAGTATGCCCTATCTGTTGTTGGTATCTAGGTAGCGCCCCCACTACATCTGCAAGCCCTCCTACTTTTGCCATTGGGTAGCACTCTGCACTTACATGTATTATTTCCATGCTGTAAAATAAATATTTTTTACAATTTATGAAGTAAATTTTTATAAGCAAATATTTTTAAAGTTTTTCTTTTAGGCAATAAACTGCAACTATTCTTTTTGGTATATTACAACATACTTTTATGCTAATTGCCGCTGTAATATGCCTACTTACCCTTAGAAATTGTCCACTGTCTCTTTCCAATTGTTAGCAGCTTTACAATTTTATTAACAAGTTTAAAGGTTACTTATTTATCTCATTTGTATTAACTATGTTTGTAACAAATTATTAAAAAATTAAATCTTAAACAAAATGAAAATCACAAAAATTTCTTTAGCTATTGCTCTTATGATTGCCGTAGCATTTACAAGCTGTAAACCCAAAGATGCAGACATTCAAGCTGGTGTAGAAACGGCTTTAAAAGCAGAACCAAAATCAGCTACAACTAAGGTAGAAGTAAAAGAAGGGGTTGTAACTTTAACAGGCGAATGTGGTGATGCTGTTTGCAAAGCAAATTGCGAAAAATTAGCTTCTGCGGTTAAAGGTGTTAAACTACCAGTTGTAAATAATCTTACTGTAACTCCACCACCTGCACCAGTAGCAGCACCAGTATCTACCACTACTGTAATGGATGCAAAAGTTATGCAAACAATTAAAGATGGTTTAAAAGATATTAAAGGCGTTGTTGTAGATTTTGCAACTGGCAAACCAATGTTATCTGGTGAGGTATCAGCAGCAGATAGAATGAAAATTATGCAAATGCAATCTTCTGCAAAAGTTATGTTTGATGTTACTAAATTAATGACAAAAAAATAATTCCCCTTTAAAAACAATTAAAAATAAAAGAAATGGCATTACAAGATAAATATGCAGAATTGGTACAAGCAGCACATGCACATGGTGTAGCTAATTTTTCTGTAGCAGAACAAAATGGTGTTTTACATGTATCAGGTACAGCAGCTAACACAGCTACTTACGATGCACTATGGGCTTTGTACGCAAAAATAGACCCAGATATGGCAAGCGGAGATTTAATGATGAACATTGACATTAAAGCTGATGCTGGTGGACAACTAAAAGTAACAACAGATGCTAGCAACCTTAACATTAGAAATACTCCAAGTACTGAAGGTGAAGTGGTAGGAAAAGCAGCACATGGCGAAACAGTAACTTTAGTGGAGAAAACAGACGATAGTTGGTGGAAAGTAAGAACAGCCGATGGTGAAGAAGGTTATGCTTTTGCACAATACTTATCTCCAATGTAATAAATTACAAATTCTAAAAAGCTGGCTCATTATTTGAGCCAGTTTTTTTTATTTTTTTTATTTTTTTATAAATAATTAGGATTAAGTATTTTATTCGCAATGTCTAACAAAATCAAACATAACATGAATGATTTTCTAGTTAGCATCGAATTGTAAAATTGACAGCCTGAGCTTGTCGAAGGCGGTTCAAATAAAGCAAAGTAGTGATTTTTAGAACATAATTCGCCTTCGACAAGCTCAGGCTGACCCTAAAATTTAGGTGAACTCTTCTTGCAAATACAACCAACAAAGGTATTTGAGAACAATCTACTTAATCCTATGAATGATAAATTAAATTATTGAAATTAAAAATATTTTTACCAAAATACTACTCCACCAAGTTTTGCCATTTCTACATTAGCCAAGCAAAGTTGGTATTCATATTGCAACTTTGAGGCAGCAGCTTTTTGGGTATTTGTAATTGCATTTAGCAATTCTAAATTGGTGCCTATGCCATTTTTAAATCTTATATGTGCCAAATCTTTTGCTGCCTCTGCTTGCACTATTTGCCCTTCTACATTTTGTAATCTTTGCTTTGCAGAAGAAATATCAATTTTAATTTGATTGTAATCTTTTTTAAAACTACTATCCATATTATTTAGTGTAATTGTTTGAAGTTTTATTATGCTTTCATTCAGTTGCAAATTTTTCTTTGTACGTCCACCATTATATATGGGCATGCTAAAGCCTATTCCTGCTAAATAATTGAATCGAAATTCATAGAGCGCTGGTA
>JANXOQ010000278.1 GCA_025357775.1 Ferruginibacter sp.
TGAATATTGCAAAAGAGTCTTTTGTGGGATTAGCAGACAACGAAGTTTGGACATTATTTAAAAAAAATAATTTAAATGCCTTAGATTTTATTTATACAAAATATTATACTGAATTATATCATTACGGAATGTATTTTACCAATGATGATAACATTGTTAAAGATGGTATTCAAAATATATTTAGCTACATATATGAGAAAAGAGAAAAATTAGGAGACACGAATAACATTAAATATTATCTTTTTTTATGTTTGAAAAGAGAAATATTACAAAAAACAAATAAAACAGTTAATACAAATAATTTTAACATTGTAGACACTACCCCTTCTGTACAACATGAATTAGAAAAGAAAGAAACAGATATAGTAATAGATAATGAGCTAATGAGTGCTTTGGATAAATTATCAGCCTCTCAAAAAGAAATTATTTATTTATCTTATTATAAAAAAATGTCAGCAGATGAAATTGCTAAACTATTGTCCATAACACCTCGTACTGTATATAATCAAACATATATGGCAATACAAAAATTAAAAAATATTTTAGCATAATTAAAAAAACTAAACACTTTGAGTAGTCAATCTTCCGGCGACGGTACAGCACTTTTTAATCTATTTCTTATATTTAGTATTGCTATATTGGGTTTACATTGTTATATATTTTTGTACCCTGAGGCTATAAAAATGCATCTAAATATTGGTTTTTTTGATACTTTTCTTTACAGATTTGATGTAATAAATAGCAAATTTTTTACTGGTTATCAAGCATTATTATCTGCACTGGCTTTAGATATAGTTTATGTAATAGGTGCAAGACCCAAAAAAAGCACTAATAGTACAATACGTTTAAGCATACTTTATTTAGCCATTGGTTTAATTATTTATTTTTTTGCAGGTATTGTACTATCAAATTTTACATCTAATCTATTTTTCGCAATCACTTATATTATATTTTTATTTTGTGGTTTCTTTTTAATAAATACGGGTTTTATGCATATGTGGAAGTTGCTTTTTTTATCCACTCCCAAAGACCCTTTTAATGATGAAAATGAAACTTTTGCACAAGAAACAAAAAAAATAACCAACCCCTTTAGTATAAACATTGCCACACGTTATTTTCACAAGGGCAAAGAATGTAGTGGGTGGATAAATGTTATAAACCCATTTAGAGGCACCATGGTTATTGGAAACCCTGGTTCTGGAAAATCTTATGCAGTTATTGAAGAGTTTATGTCGCAAAGCATGGCTAAAGGTTTTACCAGTTGCATTTACGATTACAAATTCCCTTCTCAAACACTCGTTCAATACAATAATTTTTTAGCTTATAAAGCAAAAAATGGCATTCAACCCAGCTTTTATGTTATTAATTTAGATGACCCAGAATATTCTCATAGGTGTAATCCATTGTCATATAAATTTTTGCAAAATCAAAGTGATGCAGTAGCAGCAGCTACTACATTAATGTTTAATCTTAATAAAAGTTGGCTACAAAAAAGAGGCGATTTTTTTGTAGAATCTCCCATAGCATTGGTAAGTGCAATAATTTGGTATTTGCGTTTAGTTAATGATGGTAAATATTGTAGTTTGCCTCATTTAATAATGCTACTTAGCAAAAGCGATGAAGTTATTTTTAGTTTATTAAGAACAAAAGAAGAATTAAAACCACTTATTTCTACTTTTCAAGATGCTTTAGATAAGGGCGCTATGGAGCAACTAGCGGGGCAAACTGCATCAGCAAGAATTCCACTATCGCAGTTGGCTTACAAAGAATTATTTTGGGTATTTAGTGGCGATGATTTTGATTTAGATATTAACAACCCAGACGACCCCAAAGTTGTTTGTATAGGCAATAACCCACAAAGAGAAACAGCTTACAATGCTCCAATTGGGCTATTCTTTACACAAATTATTAAAGAAGTAAATAAGCAAAGTAAGCTACCATGTTTACTAAGTGTAGATGAGTTTCCAAGTATTTATATGATGGGGGTAGATAATTTAATAGCAACCGCACGTAGCAATAAAGTTGCAGTAGTATTGGGCATGCAAGATTTTTCGCAGATTATAAGAAACTATGGTAAAGAAGTGGCAGACGTTATAATAAATATTTGTGGTAATATTTTTGCAGGGCAGGTTGTTAGAGAAACTGCGAAAGCTATACAAGACATGTTTGGAAAAATTCGGCAAAAAAAAGAAAGTGTTTCAATTAGTAAAGATGGCACTAGCAAAACCTTAGATTTTCAAATGGATTTTGTACTGCCAGAGTCAAAAATTTCTAATTTTTCACAAGGGCAATTTGCATCTAAAGTAGCTGATAATTTTGATCAACCTCTTGCAATAAAAGTTTCTGTTGCAAAGATATTTATTGATCCTGCATCAAAAGGTTACACATTAGCTACTCATTTGCCATTGATAACTGAGTTTCCTGTAGATGAAAATGGTGTTAATTTAAAGAACGAAATATTAGAACAAAATTATTTAAAAATTATCAATGATATAGACTATATCATAAGCACCGAACTGCCTTTTTATAGCCCATAAGCAAGAAAATTAAATATTTATCTGACAAAACTCTTATATCAGAAATATTTTTATTGAAGTAGGCACTTGTTTACCCCATAATAAAAGCTAATTATATTAGTATTTGTAATATATTTGCTAAATTAAATAGCAGTATATGTTTAAAGG
>JANXOQ010000325.1 GCA_025357775.1 Ferruginibacter sp.
GCCAATTTTTATGCCATATTATAAAATGTAGTAATTATATAAATAAATAGATAAGAATTATTTAAGCAGTACATTCAAAATTACAATTGAAAATATTTTTTAAAAATTTAAATTAATTTGACAGTATAATTATAGCGGCAAGGGCATTCTATACAACTCAGTAACATCGCATGTTACTCGTTTAAAAAATAATATTCAAATAATATTTTTTTAACAGAACTTTACAATTACAAAGCTGACTCAAATTGCCTTAAAAATCTCACATCATTTTCACTAAAAAGTCTTAAATCTTTTATTTGATAACTAAGCATCGTAATTCTTTCTATACCCATTCCAAAAGCAAAGCCTGTATATTTATTGCTATCAATTCCACAGTTTTCTAACACTTTAGGGTGTACCATGCCACAGCCTAAAATTTCTACCCATCCCGTTTTTTTACAAACATTACAACCCTTTCCGTTACATAAAAGACAGCTAATATCCATTTCTGCACTTGGCTCTGTAAAAGGAAAGTATGAAGGCCGAAAACGGACTTTTACATTTTTACCAAACATTTCTGTAACAAAGTAATAAAGAGTTTGTTTTAAATCTGCAAAAGAAACATTTTCTGCAATATATAGCCCTTCTACTTGGTTAAAAAAACAATGTGCTCTAGCGCTTATGGTTTCGTTTCTAAACACACGCCCTGGGCATATAATGCGAAGTGGTAATTTACCTTTTTGCATTTCTCGTGTTTGTACGCTACTAGTGTGCGTACGTAATAACCAGTCTGGGTTTTGTGCTATATAAAATGTATCCTGCATATCTCTAGCAGGGTGATTTTCGGGTAAATTAAGTGCAGAAAAATTATGAAAATCATCTTCAATTTCTGGCCCTTCGGCTACAGAAAACCCGAGCTTATTGAAAATACCTACTATTTTATTTTTTACAATGCTAATAGGGTGTCGTGTACCTATAGGAGTAGGTGTGCCTGGTAGTGTGAGGTCTAAATTTGTTGTATTTTTATTTTCATTTGTGGTACCAATGTAGTCAAACGTTGCAAATTTTTCTTCTACAAACATTTTAAATTCATTAAGCAACTGTCCAGCTTCCTTTTTATTTTCTGCAGCCACATTTTTCATTTCCCCCATTATTGTTTTTACTAAACCCTTTGTGCCGAGGTACTTTATTCTAAAACTTTCTACTTCTTCAATTAAAAAAGGGTTTTCGTCTTTTACTTCTGCCTTATATTTTTCTATTAAATCACGCAATTTGTCCATAAAAACAAAGGTAAGTTTTATGAATTAAAATTTTATAAACAAGTGTAAAAAGATGTATTAGGAAAAACAATAAAGTACACACAAATGATTACGGACAAATAAACTTTGAAATCCGAATGACCACATTTTTTAAAAAATAATTTTATACTATACTACAAACTTTGTAAACATTTGAAAAAATATTATTTATTTTAAACAAGT